>JANONM010000641.1:0-4398 GCA_031420855.1 Hyphomicrobiales bacterium | reverse complement strand
GGCCCTGACGCAAGGTCTGGGTGCAGGTTCCCAGCCACAAATTGGTGCAGCCGCAGCCGAAGAAGCCATGGCGGAAATTCTCGATCATCTTGCAGGCTCGCATATGGCCTTCATTACCGCTGGCATGGGCGGTGGCACGGGAACAGGTGCGGCCCCGATCATTGCCCGCGCCGCCAAGGAGCAGGGCATTCTGACGGTAGGTGTGGTCACCAAGCCGTTCCATTTTGAAGGTGTGCGCCGTCAACAGACAGCAGAGCGCGGCATTGAAGTACTGGCCCGCTATGTGGATACGCTGATTGTCATTCCCAACCAGAACCTGTTCCGGGTTGCCAATGAAAAAACCACCTTTGCAGCCGCCTTTGCCATGGCAGACCAGGTGCTCTATTCGGGTGTGGCCTCGATCACTGAATTGATGACCAAAGAAGGCCTGATCAACCTCGACTTTGCTGACGTTCGCGCCATCATGAGTGAAATGGGCAAGGCCATGATGGGAACAGGTGAAGCGTCGGGCGAACGCCGCGCCATTGAAGCGGCAGAAGCCGCGATTTCAAATCCCTTGCTGGATGATGTTTCCATGCGCGGTGCCCGTGGCCTGTTGATTTCGATCAGCGGTGGTCCGGACCTGACGCTTTATGAAGTGGATGAAGCGGCAACGCGCATCCGCGAAGAAGTGGACCCTGAAGCGAATATTATTTTGGGTGCCACATTTGATGATTCACTTGAAGGCACCATGCGGGTTTCTGTCGTCGCCACAGGCCTTGCGGCTGAAGTGATGTCGGAAAACACTGCCGAAGACCGGGAGGAGACTGCGGATGTACCAGCTCGCCAGGTCTATGGCTACACCGGCAAGCAGTTTGAGACCGTGAAGATTGTCCATCCTGCCCCGATGGCGGCGCGGACCAAGGTCATTGCACCTGCGCCGGAAGCAGAGCCACAATACGAAGAAGCAGAAGCTCCGGTGCAACAGGCCGCACCGCAGTTCACACCACGGGCAACGCCGAGGATTCCTGCCATCAATGAATTTCCGGCCATTGCACAAAAGCAGATTGCCGCCCAGCAGAGCCGCATTGAAGGCATTGCGGAACATGCGGTGAAGAAGAAACCTGGCATTTTTGAGCGACTGGCAACAGTTGGCCTGGGACGCCGCGAAGAACCCGCACCCCGGATTGCAGCGCCGCGCGTTGACCCTGCGATGGCAGCACCACGCCAAACCATTCAGCGCCAAGCCCCACCGCCGCCCGCTGAAACCTATGTTGCTGAAGAAAAAACCTATGAAGACGACCAGTTGGCCATTCCCGCCTTCTTGCGCCGTCAAGCGAATGGCTAAGACAGACTTCGCCACGATCTGAGATTTTAAAGCCCGGCGGTCACACTTCTGCCGGGTTTCGGCTTTTTATGCGGGGTATCAACAGCCAGCAAATTGTCCTTCTCAGAGTGGGGGGCTGCCGCTAGAACGGACCACATGTCAAAGATGGGTTTTACAGGGATAAACGCGGTGCAGCTGGTTTCGGGCAAGAAAGTCCTGGCCGGTCTGGTTTTATCGGCTTTTTTGCTGTCCGGCTGCTCTTCCGGCAGTTTGCTCACAGACGTGTTCGGCGGCGGTGATTCTGTTGAAACGGCAAGCGCAACGGTGCCGCGTGGCGGTGCCCTGGCACCCGACCTTGCTTCTGCCGACGAAAAATCTGTGGCCACGCTCTATAATGGCGGACTTTCCGAAATGAACAGCGGAAATTACAGTCGCGCCCAGAAAAAATTCGCCGAAGTTGAGCGGCAACATCCCTATTCCAAATGGGCGACCAAGGCTATTCTGATGCAGGCGTTTTCGGCCTATCAGGGCAATGCCTATGACGATGCCATCAATTCCTGTGAGCGGTTTATCACCTTGCATCCCGGCCACAAGGACACGCCTTACGCTTATTATCTGCGCGCACTTTCGCAATATGAGCAGATTGCCGATGTGCGGCGCGACCAGTCGCGGACTGAAAAAGCCGTGGCCGCGCTGGAAGAAGTATCGCAGCGTTTTCCGGATTCGAAATATTCCAAGGATGCAGCCAGCAAGGCACTGGTGGCGCGAGACCATCTGGCGGGCAAGGAAATGGAAGTTGGCCGCTATTACCTGAAGAAAGGGTCCTATCTCGCAGGCATTAACCGCTTCAAAAAAGTTATCACGTCATATCAGACCTCCAGCCATGCGCCCGAAGCACTTTATCGCTTGGCAGAAGGCTACATGGCGCTGGGGGTGGTTTCGGAAGCGCAGACAGCGGCAGCCGTTCTGGGGCATAACTTTCCCAACAGCCAATGGTACAAGGATGCCTATACGCTGGTGTCAAGCAATGGCCAGGCACCTGTGGCCAATCAACAGTCATGGATTGCGCGGGCTTTCAGCGGGTTCTCGGGATAACTTTACTGCTGTGAATGTGCCTCTCGCACAGATGCCCCAGACTCGGCTATAGTTCGCCCATGCTGACTGCCCTTTCCATTCGCGATATCGTTCTGATCGAAAAACTTGATCTGCAACTGGACGCTGGCCTGACCATTCTCACGGGGGAGACGGGGGCTGGAAAATCCATCCTGCTTGATTCCCTTGGCCTTGCGCTGGGCGCACGGGGCGATTCTTCGCTGGTGCGGACGGGCCAGCCAAAAGGCAGTGTGACCGCAGCTTTCAGCCTGCCATCTGCCCACGCCGTTCATGGATTTCTGAAAAGCCACGACATCGACTTGGACGGCGGCGAAATTGTTGTAAAGCGGGTGCAAATGGCCGAGGGTGCCAGCCGTGCCACCATCAACGACCAGCCGATCAGCCTGAATGTCTTGCGGCAAGTGGCCAGCCTGTTGATTGAGTTGCACGGGCAGCACGCGGACCGGGCGCTGGTCAGCGTGTCGGCGCATCGCAACCTGCTGGATGCCTATGGTGGCCTGGAGGGGCAGGTGCAACAGGTATCGACCCTGTGGCAAGCCGCGAGTGTCGCAGCATCAGCCTTGCGTGACCATCGCGAAACCATGGCGCGGGCAGAAGCCGAGCGCGACTATATCGAACATGCCACGAAAGAATTGGCTGCATTGTCGCCTGAAGAAAATGAAGAACAGGCCTTGGCCGAAGCACGGCAGCTGATGATGCAGTCGGAGCAATATGTTTCGGCCCTTGATGAAGCGGATTCGGTGTTGTCGGGGGAAACGGCTTTTGGGGCGCGGTTGAATGCAGCACTTCGCCGGTTGGAACGGCGAAAAGACACGGCGGGTGGCAGGTTGGATAATGTGTGCGCGGCGCTTGATCGTTTGTTGCATGAGTTCAGCGAAGCTTCACGCGGCATTGATGATGCACGGCGCAGTTTTGCATTTGATCCCAAAGATCTGGAAAAATCCGAAGAGAGATTGTTTGCCTTGCGGGCAGCGGCACGCAAACATCGTTGCACGGTTGATGATCTGGCCAAGGTGCGGGCGAAACTTGAAGCTGATTTGCAATCGTTGAGCGACGGTGGGGCGCGATTGCAGGTGTTGGAAAAGCAGTCGGCAGAGACCGGTAAAGCGTTTGAAATTGCGGCGGACAAATTGAGCGCGGCCCGCAGCAAGGCCGCCAAGGCCCTCGACAAGGCGGTGATGACGGAATTGCCCGCTTTGAAGCTTGACCGGGCGCGTTTTGAAACGGTGGTGGCGGCGGAAGTGTCCCAGCCCGGATCGCACGGTGTGGACCGGGTTGAGTTTCGAGTGGCGACAAATCCGGGAACACCATTTGCGCCACTGATGAAAATTGCCTCAGGTGGTGAATTGGCGCGTTTTATGCTGGCGCTGAAAGTGGTGCTGGCAGCCAAGGGTTCGGCACCGGTTTTGATATTCGATGAAATTGATACGGGTGTGGGCGGTGCGGTGGCGGATGCGATTGGTGGCAGGTTGGGCAAGTTGGCAGAGGGCTTGCAGGTGATTGCCGTCACCCATTCGCCGCAGGTGGCGGCACGGGCCTCCCGGCATTTGCTGATTTCGAAAATGGAAGATGTGAAATCAAAACGCATGGTGACCCGGGTGCAAGCTTTGTCCGATGCCAGCCGCAAGGAAGAGTTGGCGCGGATGCTGTCTGGTGCCACGGTGACCGATGCGGCGCGGGCCCAGGCTGATGAACTGTTGCTGAGGCGGGGTTAGGGCGGTGGCTGGGCTGACGCTGGCGAAGGCAAGGCAGGAGCATGTGCTGTTGTCGCTGAGCATGGCCGCTCACGACAATGCCTATTATGATGAAGATGCGCCGACGATCAGTGACGCGGACTATGACGCGCTGCGTCGACGTTCGGGTGAACTCGAGTTGGCATTTCCCGAATTGCTGTCGGCGCAATCGCCATCGGCACGGGTGGGTGCAAAGCCATCGGGGAAATTTTCCAAGGTGCGGCACCGGGTGCCGATGTTGTCACT
>JANONM010000640.1:0-8071 GCA_031420855.1 Hyphomicrobiales bacterium | reverse complement strand
CCAGCGCGAAGTTGACACGGGCTTGATGGCCGATCCATTTTTCCGCCGTTTCCTTGGCAAAGACGGAGATTTTGGCAGGCCGCGCGAACGCATCGCCAATTCACTGGGCTCTGGTGTTCTCGTTTCCGCCGATGGTTTGATTGTCACCAACAATCACGTCATCAAGAACGCCCGGGATATTCGTGTTGTTCTCGCTGATCGGCGAGAGTTTGAAGCCAAGCTGCTGTTGGCCGATGACCGCTCGGATTTGGCCGTATTGAAAATCGATGCGCCGGATGAAGAATTGCCAACCCTGAAATTCGCCAATTCTGACGATTTGGAAGTAGGTGACCTGGTTCTGGCGATCGGCAATCCCTTCGGCGTCGGTCAGACTGTTACCAGCGGCATTGTCTCAGCTTTGGCGCGCACTCAAGTGGGTGTGACCGACTACCAGTTTTTCATCCAGACCGATGCCGCCATCAATCCCGGCAATTCCGGCGGGGCGTTGGTCAACATGCGGGGTGAACTCGTTGGCATAAACACCGCCATTTTCTCACGTTCCGGCGGTTCAATCGGTATCGGTTTTTCCATCCCTTCAGACATGGTGGAAGTTGTTGTGCAAACTGCCGAGGCCGGAAACAGCAAGATCAAGCGACCATGGTTGGGCGGCGAGTTTCAGGATGTCACCCCCGATCTCGCCGATAGTTTGGGCCTGGCGCGTCCAGAGGGAACTTTGATTGCAAAAATCCATCCCCAGAGTCCATTGCTCAACGCAGGCCTGAAACGCGGTGATGTTATTATCGGTATTGACGGCAAACCCGTTGAGGGTGCACGCGAATTTGGTTTCAGGGTCGGCACGGCGCGGATTGGCGAAACCCGCATCATCGAATACCGTCGCGGTGAAAAGACCTTTGAAACACGCCTGCGGCTGATCGCAGCGCCAGAAACCGTGCCCCGTGAACGCACCACCCTCAAATCGTTTTCGCCATTGCAGGGACTGATCGTCAGCAATCTTTCGCCAGCTGTTGCGGAAGAACTCAACATGGCGGCTGAATTGACCGGTGTCGTTATCGAAGAGATTCCAGACGGACAGGCCCAACGCTTGTTTCAGAGCGGCGACATTCTTCTCAACATCAATGGCATCGCCATCACCGACATAAAATCCGTGTTGCCAACTCTCGAAGTACAACAGCGCCGCTGGAACATTGTGATCAGTCGCAAGGGCCAAGTCCTGCGTTTGCAGTCACGCGGATGAATTCACTTTTCGAGACAGCAGCAATTCTCGACCAAGGCCCCCGGCCGCTCGCGGATCGTCTGCGCCCCAAACAACTTTCGGATGTTGTGGGCCAGGACCATTTGGTGGGCGAAGCAGGAACGCTAACCCGCATGCTGGCTTCAGGCCGCATACCATCGATTATTCTTTGGGGACCGCCTGGTACTGGCAAGACAACCATTGCACGGCTGCTTGCCGGTGCCACGGGCTTGGTATTCGAACAGATGTCGGCGATTTTTTCAGGCGTTGCCGATTTGAAAAAGGCCTTTGAGCAAGCCCGCATGCGGCGTGAGCAGGGGCGGGCAACACTTCTATTTGTGGATGAAATTCACCGCTTCAACAAATCCCAACAGGACTCATTCCTGCCCTATGTTGAGAACGGCACGATCACCTTGGTAGGTGCCACAACCGAGAATCCGTCGTTTGAATTGAATGGCGCTTTGCTCTCGCGCTGTCAGGTGCTGGTGCTTAATCGATTGGACGCTGACGCGTTAGAGGGCCTTGTTGCGCGTGCTGAGGTTTATGAGAAACGTACAATCCCGGTGACAGATGACGCAAAGCCTTTGCTGCTGTCGCTGGCCGATGGTGATGGTCGTTACCTCCTCAATCTGGTTGAGGAAATCTTTGCATCCGTGCCTGAGGGCAGCAACGCATTGGATGCAACAGGTCTTGCCCGCGTGGTCTCCAAGCGCTTGCCGCTTTACGACAAGGCAGCCGAAGGTCACTACAATCTCATCTCAGCCCTGCATAAATCCATCCGGGGCTCCGATCCCGATGCAGCACTTTATTATCTGGCCCGCATGTTGACGGCAGGCGAAGACCCGCTGTTCTTGGCACGACGACTGGTCCGCATGGCGGTTGAAGACATCGGTCTTGCCGACCCTGATGCGGTCAAACAGGCCTTGGCCGCGAAAGATGCCTATGACTTTTTGGGATCACCCGAAGGCGAATTGGCGTTGGCTCAGGCGACGGTCTATTTGGCGACAGCCCCCAAATCCAATGCGGTTTACACGGCATTCAAGCAGGCCATGGCGCGTGCCAAGGAAACCGGCTCTGTCATGCCGCCAAAAATCATTCTGAATGCGCCCACCAAGATGATGAAAGAGCAGCAATATGGATCGGGCTACCGCTATGACCACGATGAACCGGAAGCCTTCTCAGGACAAAACTACTTCCCGGACTCGATGGGCCGGCCAAATTTCTACAGTCCCGTGGAGCGCGGATTTGAGCGCGACATAAAGAAACGCCTCGACTACTGGGAAAAGCTGCGGCGCGAAAGGCAGTGAACAAGCACCACCCACTGTTCGCCGTTTCATGGAAAAGCTGACATCAAGCCGACTGCAAATTTGGCTTTTTCAGGCGTCGGTTCAATTCCTGAATGTCTTGGTCATCACATTGGTAACGCTCGGTAAAAATACCCAAGGGTCCATGAACGACCTTGATTTTTGAACGACCCGCATGATCCCTGCCAATATAAAGCTTGGCACCTCTGGTCATCCAGGTACAAATCTTTGACAATTCATTGTCGGTCATAGGGGCCTCCATATTACACGATACAAACAACTTGTTCCAACCCAGCTCCCTGAAAGTCCGACGCCGAAAGGACTCACCACGGCGCAATTTGCCCCCATCCGTATAAGCCAACTATGCACGGATTGGCCAATATTACAACCCTGTGCAGTCGCAGGGACGACATGGGTCCAAACTTGGTTAAAATTTTAAAGAAAACCGACTTTTTGATTTGCCCCCTGCAAATCCCGCGCAAACCAACTATATATTGCAGCTATGGCAAAACAACCTTCAAAACCTGACCACGATTCTGACGTTGGCGTCATCACGCTGACCAAGCCCAAGACCAAGAAGCCATCACTCTACAAAGTGCTGCTGCTTAACGATGACTATACGCCCATGGAATTTGTCGTGCATGTGCTCGAGCAGTTTTTTTCCAAGAACCGCGAAGAAGCCTATCGCATCATGCTTCATGTCCACCAAAAGGGTGTCGGCGTTTGCGGAGTCTACACTTTTGAAGTGGCTGAAACCAAAGTGACGCAAGTCATGGATTTCGCCCTTCAGAACGGCCATCCCCTGCAATGCACCATGGAAAAAGAATAAATCAGGGCCAAGAATTGCCTTGCCCCCTGCCAAATCGGATTTATCATCCTATATTAACACCAGAGACGACCCGCTGAATTTCGGCATATGGTGCCGAACAAAGGAAACAACAACGTGCCAACATTTTCTCGCAGCCTTGAAAAAGCCCTGCATCGCGCACTTTCGCTGGCCGCAGAACGTCGCCAGGAATATGCAACGCTGGAACATCTGTTGTTGTCCCTCACTGATGACAAGGATGCCATTGCCGTCATGCGGGCCTGCGGCGTTGACATCGACGAGTTGAAAGACGACCTTTCGGACTACATCGACGGCGAACTTTCAAATCTGGTGACCGAACAAAACCAGGAAGCCAAGCCAACTGCTGGATTCCAGCGGGTTATCCAACGCGCCGTGATCCACGTGCAATCCTCCGGTCGTGAAGAAGTAACCGGGGCCAATGTCTTGGTCGCCATATTTGCCGAGCGTGAAAGCCATGCGGCGTTCTTCCTGCAAGAGCAGGATATGACGCGCTATGACGCCGTAAATTACATCTCCCACGGTATAGCCAAGCGTCCCGGCCAGTCCGAATCCCGGCCTGTGCGCGGCACGGAGGAGGGGGAAGCCGAACACGAGGAAAATGCCCCGGCCGGAAATGCGGGTGCCAAAAAGAAGCAGGAGCAAAGTGCGCTGGATGCCTATTGTGTTGACCTCAACAAGAAAGCCGAGAGCGGAAAAATCGATCCCCTGATTGGCCGTGAACTGGAAGTCAATCGCACCATCCAGATTCTCTGCCGTCGCCAAAAGAACAATCCATTGCTGGTGGGCGATCCCGGCGTTGGCAAAACCGCCATTGCAGAAGGTCTTGCCCGCAAAATCGTCAAGGATGAAGTGCCTGATGTTTTGAAGGGCTGCACGGTCTATCTGCTCGACATGGGTACATTGCTCGCGGGCACGCGCTATCGCGGCGATTTCGAAGAGCGCTTGAAGGCCGTCATGAAAGAGATTGAAGCCAAGCCCGGTTCCATCATGTTCATCGATGAAATCCACACCATCATCGGGGCAGGGGCCACATCAGGTGGTGCCATGGATGCCTCAAACCTGCTGAAACCAGCCCTCGCATCCGGCACGCTCCGTTGCATCGGCTCCACCACTTACAAGGAATACCGCCAGCACTTTGAAAAGGACCGCGCCCTTGTGCGCCGTTTCCAGAAGATCGATGTCAATGAACCATCCTTGCCCGATGCCATCGCCATCCTGAAAGGCCTCAAGCCTTATTACGAGGAGTTCCATAAAGTTCAGTACACGGATGAAGCCATTGAAACCGCCGTTCTGCTGTCTGCACGCTATATGAGCGACCGCAAACTGCCGGACAAAGCGATTGACGTGATTGATGAATCCGGTGCTGCTCTCATGTTGCTGCCCGCCAACAAGCGCAAGAAGCTGATTGACGTGGCAGACGTGGAAGCCACTATCGCCACCATGGCCCGCATTCCCGCCAAAACCGTCTCCCGCGACGATGCGACTGTCCTGAAAAATCTCGAAAGTGAATTGAAGCGCCTGGTGTTCGGGCAAGACAAGGCCATCGAGCAGGTGGCATCGGCCATCAAACTGGCGCGTGCAGGCTTGCGCGAACCGGAAAAGCCTATTGGCTCCTACTTGTTCTCCGGCCCTACGGGTGTCGGCAAAACCGAAGTTGCAAAACGCCTGTCGGAAGTCTTGGGCGTCAAATTCCTGCGCTTTGACATGTCGGAATACATGGAACGCCACAGCGTTTCCCGGCTTATCGGTGCGCCTCCAGGATATGTTGGGTTTGACCAAGGCGGTTTGCTCACCGATGGCATCGATCAGAATCCCTATTGTGTTCTGCTCCTCGATGAAATCGAAAAGGCCCACCCCGACCTCTTCAACATCCTGCTGCAGGTGATGGATCACGGCAAACTGACCGACCACAACGGCAAAGCGGTAGATTTCCGCAATGTGGTTTTGATCATGACAACCAATGCCGGCGCATCTGAGTTGGCCAAGCCCGCCATCGGGTTTGGTTCAAACATCCGCCTCTCGGAGGACAATGAAGCCATCACCCGCATGTTCACACCCGAGTTCAGGAATCGCCTGGATGCTGTTGTAAACTTTGCCCATTTGCCGCCAGAAGTGGTGCGCAAAGTGGTCGAAAAATTCATTTTGCAACTGGAAGCCCAATTGGCCGAGCGCCAGATCAATATCGAACTCTCAGCCGAAGCCTCCGAATGGCTGGCCAAGGAAGGCTACGACCAACAGATGGGTGCAAGGCCTCTCGCCCGTGTCATCCAGGAACACATCAAAAAGCCGCTGGCAGAAGAAGTCCTCTTCGGCAAACTCACCAAGGGCGGAACCGTCCGTATCCTGATGCAAGACGGCAAAATGGCCTTCACCTATCTGGGCCGCGATGAAGAACGTTCACTGCCAAAACCGGTAGAGCGGAAAGCCTTGCCAAGGGCAGAAAAAAAGCCGGTGGTGAAAAAGAAACGCAAGGCACCAGTGAAATAACGCACCCCAAAACGATTTTTCAACAATTTGTTCGACAAAGAAAAAAGCCCGCTGGCGATGCCAGCGGGCTCTTTTGCAAAACTGTATGACGAAATCAGGCGGCTGGCTTGAAGCCGAAAGCAGCCAAGCTGGTTTCGAATGGCTTGTAGGCTTCCTTGGCAGCGGCGACATAGATTTCACCGAGCTTCGTGGCATTGGCAACCGATGTTTCGTAAACATCCTTGGCGGCAAGCTGTTGAACTTCAACAACGCGCTCGAAGGAACGGGCAGCAACCAGCTTTTCAACATTGGAAGCGTTCACTTCAACTGCTTTGCGCGAATACTCTGAAGCTTCCTGCGCCATCGACTGAAAACCCTTGGTCATGGCAGTTGCCGAAGCTACAAAAGCTTCAAAACCTTCTTTGCCGAAATTCTGTACGTTATCAAATGGCTTCATGGTAATTATCTCCGGTTGCTTGTTGGTTCGTCTTGATGATCTGTATATGTGCAGTGCAACATAAATGTCAAGAATTATTTTGCATTGCAACATGACATTTGATGTTTTATGGCTGGGTCTTGGGACTCGACAGATATTTACCCAACAGTAACGGCGTGTCCGTAAAATGTTAATCTTTGCACCAGCGGCCCCTTAGGGAGGCTCCGTCTGATTGCATGCAGATGTTGAATTGGTTTTTGATGATTGGGTTATTGCACGTGGTTGGAAAAGTGTGTGTTCGAGTTCTGCGGCTGCTTGCGGCAATTTTTGTCAGTCTGGCCATGGTCCTTGGCAGTGCCCTTCCCGCCCAAGCAGGTGGCAAGTTTGCCGCCATCACCGTTGATGCCAGAACCGGTGCTGTTTTATATAGTGATGACGCCAATAGTTTGCGCCATCCTGCATCGCTCACCAAGATGATGACCCTCTATATCGTGTTTCAGGATTTGAAGGCGGGGCGCATTCGCATGTCGACACCTCTCAAGGTGTCGCGCCGCGCGGCTTATATGCCGCCCTCCAAATTGGGACTGAAACCCGGTTCGACCATTACTGTCGAGCAAGCGATCAAGGCTCTGGTCATCAAGTCGGCCAATGATGTTGCGGCCACTGTTGGTGAAAATCTTGGTCGCGGCAGCGAAGCCGCCTTTGCCCTGCGCATGACGCGGATTGCCCGCAGCATTGGCATGAGCCGCACAACATTCAAAAATGCCTCCGGCTTGCCCAATCCCGCCCAGGTCACGACCGCCAAGGACATGGCCACACTGGGATTGCGCCTGATGCGCGATTACCCACAATTCTATCCGTATTTCAGGGCTCAGTCGTTTGTCTTCCAAGGCCGGGTCATCAATTCCCACAATCGGCTCGTCGGTCGCTTTCCCGGCACTGATGGCATCAAGACAGGATACATCAACGCCTCCGGTTTTAATCTGGTCACTTCAACCCGGCGTGACGAGAAGCGCTTGGTGGGTGTTGTGTTGGGTGCCCGTTCATCGGGCAGGCGCAATGCGTTCATGATGGCGATGTTGACGCGGGCCTTTGCCAAGGCAAAAGCTGGCAACACGATTGCAGCGGTTGCCGGATCGGGCAAAGGTGCCATTGATCCCTTGGCCAAAAGCAATCTCAAGGTTGCCGCGGTTGAACAGCCAGAATCTCAAGATGACGCAACATCGGCAACGGATGCCAAATTGCTGGCGGCTGCCGCTGAAGCTGCCGCAGTGGAAGAAGGTGACGACGATGAAGCAGCCGATGCAGCGCCACAAGTCATCGAAGCCGGACTCGTGCCTTCAGAGACAACCCACAAAAAGAAACGCCGGGGCAAACTTCCATTTGCCGTTAAAACGCCTGCTGAGGCTCCGGCCGGATCGGACGTCGAAGCCAGTGTCGATACTGGTGCTGATGAGGGTCTGGATGAAATAAATGTTGCATCGCTGCCCGTCGGCTACAGCGTCCAGATCAGCAGCTTCAAAGACAAAGCCGCTGCCAAAGCAGCCCTTGGCAAGATCAAGTTGGCGGCTGCCAAGGAAGTCAAAGGCAAGCAATCCTATACAGTTGCCGTCAAGAAAAACGGCAACCTGTTTTACCGGGTGGTGATTGTCGGCTTTACGGCATCGTCAGCCAAAAAGTCTTGTGCGAAACTCAGCAAGATTGTCAAAACCTGCGCCGTTCTCACACCGAACGCTTAGAGCATCGGGCGGTCAGTTAAATCCAAAAATTACGTCATTCCAAACGCA
>JANONM010000639.1:0-2786 GCA_031420855.1 Hyphomicrobiales bacterium | reverse complement strand
ACTGCGCCCGGTTCCGGCCCCACTGGTGAAAGCAATCGTGCCCCGCGTTGCCCAGTCATCAGCAAAGCCTATGCCATTCAGCGTCAAGGTGGCTTCGCCAACACTGGCAACTGTGCCCGAAGCTTGAAAGGCCACCGTGTTTAAATTCACCCCACAGCGCCCATCACCCAGAAGTGCATCGCAGCCAAATTGATAAATCCTGCCCTTCGGCTGGTTCATCAAATGGGCCAATCCGCGCAGTTCTGCCTCAAAGGCCCCTGCCCCAAAAGTCACTTCACCCAGATGGCCCTTGTGCAACAAAAGCCGCATGGCGGCGTTCTGCCAATTGACCCGCCAGATTTCAATGGCCGCATGGTCAAAATCACCTGCCTTCAGCCGTGCCTCATCAAGCCTCGCTGACTGCAAGGCACCGCGCACTTCCAGATTGTCGATGGCGAGGCCGAGCGATGTTTCAATCTCGCTGCCGGTAAATCCTGCAGAAGCTTCAAAACTCGTGCCATCAAAAACCAGCACAGAATCATGATCAGTAAAGCCCAACCTCTCACCGCTCTTCAATGTCACGCGCCAACAATGGCAAAGTGTTGTGGTGCCACTGTCGAGATGGGCTTGCAGGCCCGCCGGTAAAATCCTCATGGCTTCACCTCAACCAGGGGAATATCGGGAATTTCGCCTGCTTCAAAATGCGTGAGGTTGACGGTGATCTCATCCGTGTCAAAACGCACTGGCGCATCAAATTCAAAACCCGCAGTGACTGTTGCCAGATTGGCGGGAATGCTGCCTACATTGAAAGTGATCAGTCCTGTATCATTCACCGTGACAGCCGTGGTTGCCGATCCATTCACCGCCAACAGCAGGGTTGCCACGACAGGGGCATGGATAGGTCGGGCATAGGTCCGCGTTGGCGCACCATAGTTTTTCACCAATTGAAAACTTGCATTGCTGCCGTTGCCGGTGCCGATCAGTTGGTCAGTCCGGGTTGGCGTTGCTGTCGGCCCGCAAGATTTGAAATCCGTGTAGTCCTTGAAGCGAAAACCATGCAGCCGCCCACGTCGCGATTCAAAAAAATCTATGACCGTCTGCAATTGCGCCACGGATTTTATGCCAAAACCCACATTGTATTTGCGGCGTGAATGGGACCAGCGGCTGTTGCGTTCCTCTTTACCTGAAGCTGTTGACACCACATCGGTGCGCCGTTCGGGTCCACCGCTGGAACCCCGAGAAATTGCAGTGGGAAATCTCACATCATCATAAAGCATTCTAAAGGTTCCCCATCTTAGAGATTGCGTTGCCCACGCGCCACAGCGCGGCTGACCATGGCAGCCACCTGGCCTTGTGATTGCTTGAAACTTTGAACATCAGGCGTCGAAATATTGATGGTAATATTGCCACCGCCACCGCCACCCGCCATGCGCACGCCGAGTTTTCCGTTGGACGCGCGGGCCAGTGGCACAATGGCCTCAGGCCCCGCCTCGCCCATCAGTCCCGTGCCACCACGCAAGGGAAACATGACAGGACTGTTGACAATGCCACCGTTGGCAAAGGGCTGAATGCGACCACCAGAAACAATATTGCCCCGCGCATTATTAAACAGACCACCCAACAAATTGCCCGCCAGATTGCCCAGAGGCTTCAGAGCCGCCGAAAGCGCCTGATTGGCCAGCGACAAGGCAAGCCCCCTGAACACATCAGAAAGCTTGCGCCCATGGATCACAGCACCTGCCAGCGATGTCACCAGCTTGTTGCCAAAACTGTCAGCCAGCCGCGACAAGTCCTGCATTTCCAGTCGCAGTTCGGCTGTTCGTTGGCTGAGTGCAGAAGTTGTATCTTCCATATCTATCCACCTTCCTCAAAAAGGACTCTCATCCGGCCACTCATGCATCAATTCTTCCAAACTCTGCCGATGCAGCGGCATCTCAGCCGATCCCAGCGCCGCCGTGATCTCCCGCAACGTGCAGCGCCAAAACTGCTCCGGCGGAATGCCTAGCGTGCCGATTCCCAACTGCATCACCCGCGCCCAGGGAAAGCGCTCAACCCCTGCCATCCGTTTCACCCAAAAAGGTTGCCTTCAGCAGTTCCGCCACGATATGCAGATAACCCGCTGCTCCTCCGTGTACGGATAATTTGGCCACGGCTTCGTCGGTGATTTTTGCACCGCCGCCGCGCAAGCCAGCGCCAATCACCTTGATGGCGTCACTGGCCTTGATGCGTCCGCTTTCAAAACGTTCGGCAATCGCCAACAAATCCTCGCCACCATAGGCATGTTCAATTTCAGCAAGGGCACCCAAGGTCAGGCACAGCACGCGCAACTCTCCGCCCAGCTCGGCTTCGATCTCGCCACGATGTCGGTTCACCATGGTCAGATCACCGTGAAGGTCAGAAGCCCAGCGGATTCGAGGGCCATTTCAAATGTCACCTCGCCGTCATGGCGGGCGGCAAATTCAAGTGCTGTGATCTGGAACAGGCCCTGCACAATGCCAAAATCCGGAATGACCACTTGCCAATTCAGGATACTGGCGTTGAAAAAATATCCGCGAATGGTGGCGTCGCTGCTGGCATCCTTGAAAATGCCCTGGCCGCGCAGTGCTGCGGTTTTTAATCCGGCACCAGCCAGCAGCTCACGCCATGCACCAGCCGATTCCTGGCTTGAGGCGTCAACACTTTCGGCATTGAAAGCCAGCGAATTGCTGCGCATTCCTGCAACAGTCACATAGGTGCCGGTTCCCGTTGAATCGACTTTCAACAGTAAATCGCGGCCTTTTTGGGCAGCGATGGGATATATTCCTCAG
>JANONM010000638.1:0-2571 GCA_031420855.1 Hyphomicrobiales bacterium | reverse complement strand
CCCGCCGCCGCATTGTGGGGCGGGCCACCGGGGGCTTCGATGGTCTGGCGGATGAAGGCGATTTGCTCTTCATCCGGCCAATGGTCAATGAGGTGTACAATATCGAGGACGATGGTTCCGGCGAGAACGATGCCGGAGCGGATCACTTCTTGTAACCCTCAAGCACACTTTCAGTAATCATCTGGTCATCTTCCAGTGGACGCACGGGACGAAGTTTTTTCCTGGCGAGAACGGCATGATAGGCCTTCACGGCTTCGGCTGGCGTCATGTCACGTTCAATCACCGGGCGGAAGAACGAGAGCAAATCCAGCGGGCTTTCGGCCAGCTTGATCTTGCGGCCAAACAGCGCCACACGGGCGCCGGATTTTTCGCCCTGATGGATGAGTTCGAGGCAATCGCGTGTGGTGCCACCGCCGCCGCCGAGAATGCCGACGACCAGTTCGGTATCATAGGACGCAAGCTCTTCCATGGCGCGGCGACCGTTGAATGGCATTTTGAGGAAGAGTGGACGATCAGCGCGTGTCATGCCGGCGATGCAGCGCAGGATGTTGTCGTTGACGAAGAACGGCATTTGTTCGGGTGACAGGTTCTTCGGTGCATTCGGATTGAAGACTTCGAGAAAGTGGCGAAATTTATGTTTCACGGCATCGGCGCGGAATGTGTTGTAGGCTTCAAGGTGGGCATAGTCGGCGCTGAGGTCGTTGTTGAACGTCACCGAGTAAAGTCCGAGGTCGGAGAATTTTTTGCAGTGGGCCAGGTTGGCCGTGCGGAAGGGGCGGGCCATTTCCTTGGTGTAGGAAGAGCCACGGGCGCGCCAGATGTCAGTTGCGTCATTGGCGCGAATGGCGGGCGTGACGCGGGACTTTTTGAAGGTGCCTTGGGCTGAGACGGCTTCGAGTGAAGAAGCGGCGACCAGCATGATATCGACCACACCTTGCTTGACGACATCGACAATGGACTGGCGAAAAGATTCGACGTTGTGGTGGCCCTTGCTGTCATCATGCAAGTCCTTGGGGCCAGGGGAGGAAACGCCCGCCGACATTTCCGGGTCCTTGGCATCGGCGACGATAAAGTCAGCGGGCCTGTATCTGCCTGAGGTGATGCGTTTCAATTTGGCGTCAAGGGATTTCATGGGAACCTGCTGTGAATGGGGTTTGCCGATGCCTGATAGCCAAAAAGGCCCAGCCTGTCACCTGCACAGGATGCAGGTCTGCCTTACTTCAGGCTGGTGAGATATTCAGCGATGGCCAGCACGTCAGCCTCTGGCAGTTTTGACATGTTGGTTTGCACTTTACCCATGCCACCTGAAGACAATCGGCTGTAGCCCATCAACTCGCCAAATTGCAGGGCGGTTGCGAGGTCCTTGGCATCCTTGTATTTTTCACGGCCAATCAGATTGATCAGGCTTGGTACTTTGCCCACACCTTCGGGATGCGGACCACCAGCCAGATATTTCGATGTATTGCTGGTCATGAAAATGGTGCGAGGGGTGTGGCATTCGTTGCAATGACCTGCGCCGTCGACCAGGTATTTGCCGCGATTCCAGCTTTCACTCTGGGATTTGTCGGCAACGGTTTTGGTTTCATCAAGCCCCAAGAGTTTCCAGGCGCCAAGGCCCCGGCGCACGATCGGCAAGGCAAAGACCTCGTGGGCAGGCACGGCATTCTTGATGGCGGGCAGCGAGGCGAGATAGGCCCTGATGTCCAGAACATCCTCAACCTTCATATGGGCATAGGACGTGTAAGGAAAGGCGGGGATGATGTGATAACCACCGCGGCCAATGCCTTTTTGCATGGCATTGACGAACTCGACATCGGTCCACTGACCAAGGCCGGTTTCGGCATCTGGTGTCAGGTTCGGCGGATAAAGAGTTCCCACCGGGGTGACCAGCGGTGCGCCACCAGCCGGTATTTCCTTGTCGATTGTCGAGCCTTTGGCTGGCAAGTGACAGGAATGGCAGCCACCGGCATCATAAAGTTTGTGGCCGTTTTCCAGATTGGCGGTGTGGGTGGGAATGTCGCTTGCGGTGAGGGGACGGGGAATTGTCAACACCCAGAAAAAGCCAAGGCCCAGCGCTGCCAGCAGCGCCAGACCCAGAAAATTGCGTTTGGTGAAAAGCCGTTTGATGGCTTACTCGTCGGCCAAGCGATAAGTTTCGTGGCAGCTCTTGCAAGTTCCGCCAAACACCGGGAAAGCGGTCTTCAATGCGGCTAGATCAGCAGCACCTTTTATGCCGACCATCGCAGCTACGTAGGCATCGCCAGTGGCGGCAAAACCGACGGCATCAGACCAGATGGTATCCTTCGCCTTGGTCGATTCAGCCTCGCCTTTGGCTGTTTCAGGGCCCCAAAAAGTGGCCCAACCAGCACAAGCAGTATTTTGTACCGCCGCTACCGCCGCTATTGCTGCTGCATCGAAGGGCTTTGCACCTTGGAACATCGGAACAAGGGTGCCCATGGCAGCGCCATTGGCTTTCATGCAGGCCTTGCGGGCCTTGATGGCGTCATCGACGGCACCGGCAGAGGCAACACCAGCGGTCAGGGAAAGGCCGAGAACCGTTGCTGCAAGTAG
>JANONM010000637.1:0-6717 GCA_031420855.1 Hyphomicrobiales bacterium | reverse complement strand
GAAAATTCTCTCACGCTGTTGGGCGAGGGGCAACCAAAAACACCCTCATGCTGAGGAGCGAGCTCTTGCGAGCCTCGAAGCACAATCCAGTCTTCCCGCCAAAACTTACTGGGCAACTGTCTCTTCAACAGGGATTTCTGAACGTTCGCTCAATCGCAGCAGTTTTTCTGGCAGGCTTGATTTGCCTTCACGCACGACGACTTCCGCGTCTTCCTTGCCATCTGCTGGTTCTTGCAAGCGCAGGGCGGCGGCGGGGCCTGTGCCATCCGGGCCAAGTTCGGCAGCGATGGGCAATACATCCGTTTTTTCACCATCCAGCGATGGCGGTACACCATCACGGCGGGCTGAGGCTTCGGCGCTTGGATACAACAGCGACCACCAGGATGGTTCGTCAGTTTGCAGGGACGCCAGAACCGGGCGGATCACCACCTCGTCTTCTGAAATACCATCGCGCAATTCAGCCGCCAAGCTGGTTTTGCCCTCGGCGTTGACTTCAGGTGCCGCCGCAAAATCTGTTTCGGTTTCGATTGCATCAGGAATGGCGCCCAGACTGTCTGAGACGCGGGTATCAACCACCTTTGAGGGCTTCTTGCCGTTCCAGCTGCCCTCAGGCGGGGCTGAAGCTGGCTGAATGTTGATCGTCTCGTCCTGCTGGGCTTTGGCCTCGGCCAAGGCCAACACGACACGCGGTTTCAGGCGCGGTTTGGGAATGGCAAGCCCGGGTGTTTTGGCGACCGGTTGCTGCTCAGCCACACTTTCAACCGAGGCAGAACTGGCCAAGGCCGCCAGCTCAGCATTCTCTACCTGTGGATCTGCTTTAGGCAGCGGCTTTTTGTCGGCTTTGCTTGGTTTCAGTTCGGCAAAGGCTGGCGGATCGACATAGCCAAGCTCATCTTCAACTGCTTGATCATCAACAGGCTTGATGTTTCGGGCGGCCAGTTTCAATGCTTTTTTCGAAGAAGCTTTTTCGGCAGCGGCTGCATCTGCGCTCAGATCAGCCAGTTCATCATCTTCGGCAACATAGGCCGTTTCGAGCGCTGGTGTTGGTTGTTCAACGGCAGCGACGACAGGCGAATCCTGGTTGCCGCGCTTCTTGCCGGTCAACAGGCCCCAGAGTCCGCCGGATTTCTTGCCGTCGTCGCCGTCAGCAGCCGCAATGGCAATCTGGTCGCGCTTGTTCAGGCGCTTGCCGGTATATCGTTTGGCTTCACGCATGATGGAGGCCATTTGCGACCGGCTGATTCTTCCGCCCCAATGACGGACATTGCCCGAATCGGCATGCAGGAAGCCGCCCCGATAGAATCCGACACCGCCAACTTGCCGTGCCAAAGCGCTGTTGCGAATCTTCATCAATGGCACGTCTGGGAAATTGAAATCGATGGCCTTGCCCTTCATGTGCTGGCTCTTGCCTGCCACCTTGCGGCCAATGCGCTTCAGAAAAGCGTTGGTGCGGGGCGAACGATAGCCGCAGATGACCTTGATTGGCACTCTTGAGCCCAGATCGGCATGCAATTCCCAAATCAGGTCGATGGTTTTTGGATCGATGGTGATGACTTCATTGCGACGCCAATCACGCAGCAAATAATTCAGCTTCTTCATGGCCGAAGGCACATAGCGCCCATTTTGCATGTAAGTTACAGTCAGGCTTTCGCCAGTGTGAACTTGCTTCATGGAAATGGTGCGGGTTTCGCCACCGGCAACCGTCGGCGTGCCAGCAAACGTCCAGGCACCAAGCGCCAACGTTCCGACAATGGCCGCCGAGGCCAAGGCTTTCGCGAATTTTCTGGTCAAATGAAGTTGTTGTCCGACGTTCACATTTCCACTCATTACTCAACTCACTCCGGGCAGAACCCGCTTTTTAAAACCAGCTTCGCGTCCGGTACAGGTGGAGCAATGATCCCACTCTAGTCCCAAAACGCTCATCGAACAAGATTGCGGCCACTCTGAGGCAACCATACAATCAATTCCCATACTGCCCTAGCATGCTTAACGGGGTTTTAAAATTTTAAAAAAACTTCAATCTATTGCAGAACTCTTTGAAATCGTTTGGTTTTCGACTATTTTGAAGGAGCGTTTGCGGGCATATTGCTTTTGCATTGTCGTGCGAGCCTGCAAAAGGGTCGAGTCACGCCCGTAGGGATCAGCAAAGTACTGGATTTTGCCATCGTGGCCTGGCCAGGCGGTGAAATAGGTGAGGTGGACCTGAATCTTGCCGCCAAGCTTTTCCGACGTGCTTTCACCAGAATCGATTTTCCCATCCACCATTGCCGCATCCCAACCCAGCAAAACTTGCGCGAATTCCCGTGGGTTTTCCACACGAACGCAGCCATGGCTGAAATTGCGACGTCCCTGGGCAAAGAGTTCCCGGTTGGGCGTATCGTGCATGTAGATTGAATGTTTGTTGGGAAACAGGAACTTGATTTCCCCCAAGGCGTTGGCTCCACCAGGAGGCTGTTGCACACCAATAACGGTGTCGCTGCCGACACTTGCCCAATTGACGCTGCTGGATTTGGTCACTTCGCCCTTGCTGTTCAAAACCTTGAAGCCAATCTTGTCGAGGTAGCGCGGGTCGCGGCGGAGTTTGGGGAGATATTCGCTTAGCAGAATCGACTGCGGCAGGTTCCACGCCGGATTGAACACCACGGTTTCCATCTGGTCGCTGAATACAGCAGTCTGGGTCAGGGGCTTTCCAACAATAACCTTGCTGGTCCAGACGGGTTTGCCTTGGTCCATCACGTCAACCCGATAGGATGCCTGATTGACGAACACATGACGGGTGCCAAAGTCATCACGCATCCAGCGCAGGCGTTCCAGGCTGGAAATTACTCGCTCGCGGGCCACAGCCGGATCAAGACCGGACAAAGATTTCATTGTCGGTACATCCAGTGCACCCGTTTGTTGTAATCCCTTGACGGCCTGAAATGCTTTCATGGCCTTGGATAGCTGCTTGTCCAACAGGAGTTCGTTCTCAACCAGGGCAGCTTCGCTGTCCAGAAAACCCTCCTTGACCATGCGCTGGCGCAACAGCGGAATGCGCTGGTCTTTCTGGCCAGGTTTGACGCGGCCACCAGATGGGAAGAGTTCAACAACAAGGGCAGGATCATCCAGCCTGGCCAGTTCGGCTTTCAATTGGGCGTAAGCTGGATGTGTTGGGGACAGGCCCTTGATATATTCAGCCGGAAATCCAGAATAGGCCAGCACGCGAAGCGCGATGGCGGGATCAACCCGGCGATTTTGCAGGTCATGGTAGCCGGAAAGGCTTGCAGGTTCAAAAGCGCCGCCTGAAACATGGGTGGCATAGATGATGGCATTGATGGTCAGGGATATGTCGAGCTCTGCAAGGGCAAGTGGATCGTCATCCAGTTGCTGTGCGATGTCACCATAGCTTTCCAATGCCGTTGGCAGATAGCGTTCCGGGTCCAATCCCTCACTTTTGGCTGCCGCCAAGAGGGCCAGCACGGTCAGAGCACGATCCGACAAGCGCCCACCCTTGGACCAGACTGGCGAAAAACCTGTTGATTTATAGTGGTCGAGTACAAGTTTTTGAATTGCCGGAACAGCGCGAATATTGGTTTTCCGGTCGGACAAGACCAGTCGAATTGCCCCCGTTTCAGGCGTCAGTGTGGTGATGCTTTTGAAACTCGGATCAACAACCGGATTGAGTTTGGGCGGCGCATAGACGAGATTGCCCATGCCCAGACCTTCCGCCACTTCAGGATCAACATAAGCAGTCTTTATGAATGGCTTTGGAACAAGCTTTTTCGCCAATTTTTTTGGCTGCACAGGTTTTGTGCGTTGGATGATGCGTACGCCTTCTTCCCCATCTTCCCACCAGGCGCGGTTGCGTGGCTGTTGGCGCGGCCTGTCAAAACCGCCAAAAAGTGCCTCGAGAAAACTGGGACGGCGCTTTTTTTTGTAACCGTGTTCAGCTTCAGCCTCTGGGGCAGCAACAGCCAAGGCTGCAACCACTGACACGCACATAACGAAAAATTTGTTCATCGGATCCCACCAAGTTGTCTTAACTAGACCGATGGTTGTGGCAAATCAACGACAGTGAGGGCATTTTTGACGAAGATTTTTTAGATGTTGCAACAGTCACACAGCCACTTCTTCCAGGCCGAAATCTTTCATCTTGCGATAAAGCGTGGAACGTCCAATGCCCAATTTGCGAGCCACTTCAGACATTTGACCGCGATAGCGATGCAGTGCCAAGCGGATCATGTCGGCCTCAACGTCTTCGAGTTTGCGGATATGGCCGCCCTCGGTGACGATGGGAATGCCCAGTGCCGAGCCATCGCTGATTTGCGTGCTGTTGGAATGTACTGGCTTGGGGGCAGGGGCGGCAATTTTGGGCAAGGGCGGCATTTCCACCTCATAACCTTCGACCAGTGAGGCAATTTGCGGAAAATCCTGGACCTCAAGCACGTCGGACTCGCTTAACACAATGGCGCGGAACACCGTGTTTTCCAGCTGGCGCACGTTGCCCGGCCAACCATAGCCTTGCAGCATGGCCAAGGCTTTCGGCTCGATGCCACGCACCTTGCGGCCTTCTTCGGCAGCCAGCTTGGTAATGAAATGACTGACCAGGGCTGGAATGTCGTCTTTGCGGTCGCGCAGCGGAGGAATCATGATGGGATAAACATTGAGGCGATAATATAGGTCCTCGCGGAATTTGCCCTGTTTCACCATTTCAATCATGTTGCGGTTGGTGGCCGAGATAATGCGAACATTGACTTTGACGGGACGGCGACCGCCCACCGGATCAATCTCGCCTTCCTGAATGGCGCGCAGCAGTTTGACCTGCATTTCCAATGGCAATTCGGCTACTTCATCCAAAAACAGGGTTCCGCCATCGGCTTCCAGAAATTTGCCGTTATGCTTGGCCGAGGCCCCGGTAAAAGAACCTTTTTCATGGCCGAACAAGATGGATTCCACCAGATTACCAGGAATCGCACCGCAGTTTACGGTGATAAAAGCCCGACCATTGCGCTCACTTTCACCCTGGATCGCCCGGGCAATCATTTCCTTGCCGACACCTGATTCGCCTTCGATCAGAATTGGAATGTTGGACTGGGCACCCCGGCGGCCCAGCCGCAAGGCGTTGCCCATGATTGGCGAACTGGCGACCAGATCATTGAACGTCAGGCTGCCGCCGATTTTCTTGTTGAGGCGCTTCACTTCCTCGGTGAGGGCATTCACCTTCAAAAGGTTCTGCATGGAAACCTTGAGGCGTTCGGGTGATACAGGCTTTACCACAAAATCATCGGCTCCGGCCCGCATGGCCTTGATCACGGTATCGATGGAACCTTGCGAGGTCTGCACGATGACCGGCAAATCGCCTCTGACTGTTTGCAGTTGCTCGAGAAATTCCAGGCCACCCATTTCAGGCATCATCAGATCAAGGATGACCAGTTCGATGGTCGAACCACCGGGAGCTTTCAGGATGTCGAGCCCCTTCAAACCCGATTCGGCAGTGATGGCCTCAAAGCCGGAGCGTTTTACACATTCTTCAAGGATACGGCGTTGGGCTGGTTCATCTTCAACAATCAGGATACGAGAAGCCATGCGGAGGTCACATTCCAAACAAACAGGGGAAACAGGTTTCAAGCCATATTCGCCCCGCAACGGTAAAGGCCAGCTTAACGGACTATCACAATTGGAGACAACTCAACGGAAATCCAAAATGCCTGAGTTGTTTTCAGTCTTCTGCTGCGCCATACCCCTTGCAGATTGTCGCTATCGAACAGGAAAACCCATGTCTAAAAACATTGCCTTGCCGGAATGGAATCTCGCTGACCTTTATGAGGCACCCACCGCACCAAAGTTTGCCAGTGATGTCACGCTGGCTGAAAAAATGGCAAAGGCCTTTCAAGCCGAATACAAGGAAAAACTGGCAGGACTTGATGGCAAGGGTCTGGCTCAGGCACTTGCAGACTATGAGGCGGTTTCCGATCTGATTGGCCGCATCGGGTCCTATGCCCAACTTTATTACGTCGGCAATACGACGGACGCCGAACGCTCCAAGTTCTACGGCGACACATCGTCCAAGCTTACTGAACTTTCGACAGACCTGTTGTTTTTCGAGTTGGAACTCAATCTGATTGACGATGCAGTGTTGAACACTGCTCTGCAAGAACCATCACTTGCTCATTACAAACCATGGATCGATAATCTGCGGATGGAAAAACCCTACCAGCTGGATGCCAAGCTGGAGCAGCTGTTTCTGGAAAAATCCCAAACAGGTGCAGGCGCTTTCAACCGCTTGTTTGATGAAACCATGGCGGGCCTGCGGTTTGAGGTGAAGGGCGAAAAGCTGACGCTGGAGCCGACTTTGAACATGATGCAATCGCCAGATGAAGCGGTGCGCAAAGAAGGTTCAGATGCCTTGGCCAAGACGTTTGGTGAAAACGTCAAACTGTTTACCCTGATCACCAATACACTTGCCAAGGACAAGGCGATTTCTGACCAATGGCGCGGCTTCAAGGACATTGCCGATGCCCGTCATCTTTCCAATCGGGTTGAACCGGAAGTGGTGGCGGCCCTCGTCGCTGCTGTGCGTGAGAGTTATCCCAAACTTTCGCACCGCTACTACAAGATGAAAGCCAAATGGCTGGGCAAGGACAAGCTGATGCATTGGGACCGCAATGCCCCGCTGCCTGCGGAAGATACCCGTGAAATTGCCTGGTTCGATGCCAAGGCCATGGTGCTGGATGCCTA
>JANONM010000636.1:0-1534 GCA_031420855.1 Hyphomicrobiales bacterium | reverse complement strand
TGGGGGCGGGCCGCAAAGATTTTCCGCAGCACCGTGACGGGGCGACTGACAGCTGAAACGGCAATTTTTCGGATCGACGGCGTGTCGAAAAGCTATGGGGGCGTAAAAGCCCTCGATGGCGTCACGCTTGAGGCGGGCGTGAACGAGTATGTGTCGCTGCTGGGGCCGTCGGGTTCGGGCAAGACGACGTTGCTGCGGGTGATCGCGGGGTTTGAAGTGCCGGACGCGGGTCGGGTGGTCTTTCAGGGGCGCGACATCACCGGATTGCCCGCGCATGAACGGGGTATCGGCTTTGTCTTTCAAAACTTCGCCCTGTTTCCGCATCTGACGGTCAAAAAGAACGTCGCTTTTGGGATGATGAATGGCGGTGTCACCGTTTCGGCGGCTGAGATTGATCAGCGCTGTCAGGCCATGATCGACATGGTCGGCCTGTCCGGCCTGGAAGACCGCGGCGTTGAGCAGATTTCCGGCGGTCAGCGCCAACGGGTTGCCTTGGCGCGCACGTTGGTGATGCAGCCCAAACTGGTGCTGCTGGATGAACCGCTGGGCGCGCTTGACGCCAATCTGCGCGGACGGATGCGCAATGAATTGCGCGCCATCCGCGAACGGATGGGTGTTACCTTCCTGCACGTCACCGGCAGTGAAACTGAAGCCCTTACAATGGGTGACCGCGTCGTTGTGCTGGACCGTGGTCAAATCATTCAAGCTGGCACACCGGATGATGTGTATTCGGCCCCGGCCAGCCCGGCAGTCGCGCATTTCCTGAACCGCTTTAACCTGTTTGATGGTGCTTTGGCCGCAGGCAAGTTCACGGGCCCCTTTGGTGTGGTGGCAAGCCCGCATGCCGTCCGCGCACCGCAAGATGTCTACGGCATCCGCTACGATCGCATGAAAGTGCATCCGCAAAACGCAACTGTCAGCGGCCCTGCGCTGAAAGCCACTTACATCGCCAGCGAATATCTTGGGTCTTCGGTCATGAACTTCTTTGAAACGTCTGACGGCAAGGTCGTCGAGGTAGAGCACCACCTCAGCTTGGGCGCGCCTGAAATCTACGAGGCTCGACAGGACTATCTGCTAACCTGGAACCCGGAGCACGCTATTGTTTTTGGCCGGGAGGTGAACTGATGGCTGACGTAACCATGCCCACAAAGCGCCGCTTTGGATCGACCTGGCTGATCCTTCCGGGCATTGTCTGGATGGCTTTGTTCATGATCGTGCCGATTGCCATGATCGTCTATGTGTCGTTCTGGACGCAAAGTACTTTCAACATCTCTTCGACGCCGACCTTGGCCAGCTGGAAGCAGTTCTTCGCGTCAGACACCTATACCGGAGCCTTGTGGACGACGATCCGCATCTGGCTGATCGTGCTGACTGCTACCTTTGCCATTGGCTATCCGACTGCGCTGTTCGTCGGGCTGTTCGTAAAATCAAAAACCCTGTCGACCGTGCTGCTGGTGATCTGCGTGATCCCGTTCTGGACATCATTCCTGATCCGCGTTCTGGCCTGGCGCCCGATGCTGGGCAAAGAGGGGGT
>JANONM010000635.1:0-3132 GCA_031420855.1 Hyphomicrobiales bacterium | reverse complement strand
TGAAATGTCAGGTCACTCTCAGACCCGACTGCACAACCACAATGATAAACCATCAATCGCGGCAGATAGAGTAATCCCGCCATCCACGAAATCACTGCCAGAACATGCAGCACCTTCAGCCATTCATAGCTCACGGCAACGCCTCATCATGCGATCGGATAACCGATAGCAAAGCCGTCACCTGATCAGGATTGACTTGCGGCACAATCCCATGACCGAGGTTAAAAACATGCCGACGCATCGGTACGCCCTTAAGCACCTGAAGTGCCCGTCTCTCGAGTTCTGCTGCTGATCCCAACAAGGCATCCGGTGCAAGATTGCCTTGGACAGAAACCCCATCCGGCAACTGGCCCAGCACAGAACCCAGGGAAACCCCTTGCTCCACCCCCACACAACTCGCACCCGTGCCAAGTGCCACCTCGCTATGGGCATCACCGACGCCACGGGCAAAAACAATTACTGGAAAATCCGGATAAACTTTCCTGACGCCTTCAACGATCCCGGCAATCGGCCTAATGACAACTCGCTGCCGATCAGCCACCGGCACATCCCCCGCCCAACTGTCAAAGATCTGGACCACTTCAGCACCAGCCCTGATTTGACCCAACAAATAATATACCGACACATCAACCAGCCGGTCGATCAGTTCGCTGAACCACTGCGGATTATCCACTGCCACAGCCAAGGCCCGCCGCCTGTCAGAACTGCCCCCTTCAATCATATAACTCGCTACAGTCCACGGCCCCCCACAAAAACCAATCAAGGTTTTCGATTGCCCCAATTCTCCAGACACGGCAGCAACGGTCTGCCACACCTTCTTAAAATAATCGGCCTTGCTGCCGTCACTCAACCTGGCCACCGACGCACCGTCATTCACCATCGACAGCTTCGGACCCTCATTCTCAACAAAACTCAACCCCAGACCCATGGCATGGGGGACAACCAAAATATCCGAAAACAGAATGGCAGCATCCAGATCAAAACGACGCAAGGGCTGCATCGTAACCTCACAGGCCATTTCGGGATTATAGCAAAGATCAAGGAATGATCCCGCCTGTTGCCTGAGTGCCCGATATTCTGGCAGATACCGACCCGCCTGCCGCATCAACCACACTGGCCTGCGTGACGGCAAGCGACGACACAGTACATCGAGTAAAGGTTTCACCAAGTCTCTTCCTCAAATAAAATAAACTAGATTCTTAATTGATGTTAATGTTGGCCTGTGGGAATCCCGCAAAACCCCCACAACTTCACAGAAAGCCATGCCTAACACGGACTATTGCCAAGCTCAAACCGCAAAAAACTGTTGATTCATTGCGGAAATATCAACTTCTCTTAAATCTCTGGCGCCGCCCAACCCGCCTCATCAAAAAACGCCAGCCTGTGGAAAACTTTCCCCGCTATTCACAATTGCCAATGAAAAAAATCCGAGCCAACCAGTTATCCACAATTCGCAACCCCATCATACACCGCAAACCCATGATCGTTCTTGCTTCCGCCAGTTCAGCCCGACAAAAACTGCTTCATGCCGCTGGCGTTTCTTTCATCACCCAAGTGTCCAGTCTCGATGAAACAACTGCCAAAACAACAATTCAACATCTGGACGCAAAAAGCCAATGTCTGCTTCTGGCCCAACGCAAGGCCGAGGCAGTATCCACGCTGAGACCTCGGGACCTCATCATCGGCGCCGATCAAATTCTAGAATTTGAGGGAAAAGTCTTTGACAAAGCTGCCAGCCCGGCGGACGCGTGGCAACACCTTCGGCGACTTCAGGGACAAACCCACTACTTGCATAGTGCTGCGGTCACGATTGCCAACGGCAACACTGCTTTCCAAACCGTTCAAACCGCAACCCTAAAAATGCGCAACCTGAGCCCCGATCAAATCTCGTCCTATCTCGAAAAAACCGGACCCGAAATCCTCGGTGCCGTCGGTTGTTACCAGATCGAAAATCTGGGCATTCAACTTTTTGACTCCATCGAAGGAGACTATTTCACCATCCTCGGCCTGCCGCTATTGCCACTGCTTCGTCACTTGCGTGAAACAGGCCATCTCCAGCCATGACCACCACATCACCACCAAAAGCCTGCGTCATCGGCTGGCCCGTCAAACATTCGCGTTCGCCCCTCATCCACGGCTATTGGCTTAAGAAACATGGCATCGCTGGAAGTTATGAAAAACGCGAGGTCCACCCAGAAGCACTGCAAGATTTCATCAACTCAATCCGCCAAGGCGAATATGTCGGCTGCAATGTTACAATTCCCCACAAGGAAAACATTGCCCGCCTGGTCGATGAAGTTGATCCAGCAGCTGCCAAGGCAGGCTCCCTGAACACCGTCTACATCGAGAAAGATCGCCTCAAAGCCACCTCAACCGACGGCCATGGCTTCCTCGCTAATCTTTTGTCATGTCATCCCGGTTACAGCATCAGCAAAAAGCCCATTGTCATATTGGGGGCTGGCGGCTCGGCCCGGGCCATCGCCAATACGCTCGCCCAACACAACGCCATTGAAATCCTTATCAACAACCGCACGCACAGTCGCGCCGAAAATATCGCTGAGGTGATCGGATCACCTCTCCGGGCAATCAACCATCAACAACTCAACAATGCGCTGCCCGAAGCCGGATTGATCATCAACACCACTTCCGCAGGTCTGACAGACTCAGAGCAGATAAACCTGCCTTGGTCTATTCTCGATCCACAGACCATCATCGCCGACATCGTCTACACACCCTTGATAACGCCGTTGCTCAGCGCCGCCAAAAATCACGGCCATCCCATCGTTCCCGGTCTTGGCATGTTGCTGCATCAGGCAGTTTTCGGCTTTGAAAAATGGTTCGGCTTGCGGCCAGAGGTCACCAGGGAATTATACGATATCGTCGCCCGCGACATTGATCCGGGCTACAGTTCATGATGGTCGTCGGTCTTACAGGCTCCATCGCCATGGGAAAATCCGAAGTGGCAAAGACCATCAGCCAACTCGGCATCCCGGTTTTTGACGCCGACAGGGAAGTCCACAAACTCTACGACAGTCCCGAAGGCGTAAAACTTCTGCTGGATTTTGTTCCCGAAGCCATCATCGAAAACCATGTAGACCGTCAAAGACTTTCAGCAGTTGTGTTGAATGATCC
>JANONM010000634.1:0-5589 GCA_031420855.1 Hyphomicrobiales bacterium | reverse complement strand
GATCAATGATGTCGCAGAACACCGCCATGGTGGTTTGGGCATAGAAAGGGTCCATGTGAACCGACGTTGCGTCGGGCATCAGGATCATGTCGGATTCGTTGATGGCTTTCCAGCCGGCAATCGATGAGCCGTCAAACATCAAGCCTTCTTCCCACGCATCTGCACCCATCTGGGAAATGTCCATGGTGAGATGTTGCATTTTTCCGCGCGGGTCGGTGAAACGCAGATCGACGTATTTCACGTCCTTGTCCTTGATCATCTGCAAGGCATTTTCGATTGCTTTATCTTTGGCCATAGTTGTCCTCTTTGGTCTGGCTTTAATTCTAGAATGGTTATAGCGCGTCCGTGCCGGATTCGCCGGTGCGGATGCGGATGGCGTGTTCAATGGTGGAAATAAAAATCTTTCCATCACCGATACGGCCGGTTCGGGCGGCGTTTTGAATGGCTTCAACGGCTTTGTCTACAAGCTCGTCAGCAATCACAACTTCGATTTTCACTTTTGGCAGGAAGTCCACAACATATTCCGCCCCGCGATAGAGTTCCGTATGGCCCTTCTGGCGGCCAAAACCCTTGGCTTCCGTCACCGTGATGCCTTGCAGCCCGACTGCTTGCAGGGCTTCCTTCACTTCATCCAGCTTGAATGGCTTGATGATCGCTTCGATTTTTTTCATGGGGTACCTCAATCCTGTCATCGCGGAGTTGCATGGCCTGTGCCAATTGGGAGGGGTAGGGATTTCAAGGGGTTAGGGGGTGTGGTGGGAGTGGTTAGATGTGAGTATGTCTAATAATTGGGCGCGGTGACTGTTTTTTAGGCAAAATTCGAATTGACAACATGCGCAATGGGGCGGATGAGGTCCCTAAATCAATTTCCCCTGTCGGCGAATTTGTCAACTGCAAGGGCGTTCAATTGAATGTCGTGAGCATCGGGCGTCCAGTTAAACCCATAAAATTCGTCATTCCAGCCAAGCGTAGCCCTTGCTATGCGCGAGCTGGAACCCCGCTTTCTTTCAACACGTCAAACTTGTTATCGGCAAAGCTGGTTACCAAATCGCCCGCGATAGGGCGGGCGTTTGGAATGACGGTTTTTTAGATGAGCGCGTTTCTCAGTTTCGATTAACCGCCCGAGGTTCTAACGCCTGCCCGACGGAATCAGTTTGATGGTTGCCGCAAAAGCCTCATGCGCCACGGGGTCCACGGGTCGGTGGCGCGGGGTTGTTGTGGCGGGATGGTGCGTAAGTTCATTGTCGCCGCGCCAATTGGAAATCGGCCTGACAGGTCGCTCTTCAAAGCCGCCGCCGCAATTGGGACAGACATTGTGCAACACGCTTTCCACGCAGTCTGCACAGAAAGTGCATTCAAATGAGCAGATGCGGGCCTCCGTTGAATGCGGCGGCAAAGCTTTGGCGCAATGTTCACAAATGGGTCGAAGGTCAAGCATCGCCGCACTTTATTCAGCCGGCTGCCGCGTGCAAGTCCAAATTGACAAAGGCGTTCAGGTCCACTTGAGTGGTGCCATCAGGATTGGAGCACTTAATGTATCTCAATAAATTTCGCCTCGACAATAAAGTGGCGGTGATCACCGGTGCGGCGCGGGGCATTGGTTTTGCCACGGCAGATGCCTTGTCAGAAGCCGGGGCACTGGTGGTGATTGCTGACAGGGATGGCGACGTTGCGGCAAAATCGGCGGAAGCGCTGGTGGCCAAGGGTCGCAAGGCTGATCATGTGGTGCTTGATGTGACAGACCCACGAGCGGTTGAAAATGTGCATGCCGAGATCATCAAACGACATAAAGTGGTGGATGTGCTGGTCAACAATGCCGGTATCGCCATTTCTTTTGTCCCTGCCGAAATCATGGATGATGCGACGTGGAACAAGGTGATCGATGTCAATCTGAACGGTGTGTTCTGGTGCTGCCGCACATTTGGCAAAGCCATGCTGGTGCGGGGCAGTGGGGTCATTGTCAATGTGGGGTCGATGTCGGGAGATATCGTGAACTATCCGCAGGAGCAGGCGAATTACAATGCTTCGAAAGCTGGTGTGCACCATCTCACGCGGTCGCTGGCCGCAGAGTGGGCGGCGCGGGGTGTGCGGGTCAATGCTGTAGCACCGACCTATATCGAAACCGATCTCACGCGCGAAGTGGCGCTTGATCCCGAAATCCGTCAACACTGGATCGGCGGAACCCCCATGGCCCGCATGGGCCAGCCGAGCGAAATCGCCTCTGTCATTCTGTTTCTGGCCAGTGATGCAGCGAGTTTGATGACAGGAAGCATTGTGAGTGTCGATGGGGGTTATACCTGCTGGTGAAGTAGACTGTGCTGTGTCGGCAACTATACAAATCCGTAATTTCACTTTTGCAAGAATCGCGAATATCAGGAGGGCATGAAACAGCTTCTCCTCGCACTTCTCCTCACCGCTGCTCCCGTTGCAGCATTCACTGGTTTCCAGGTTTATATGGTGCCGCATGCAGCGCAGGCTGCGGATGGCAAAAGCCTCGGCGATCTGTCATCGCTTAGCGCCATTGTGGCTGACGTGACAGCGATTGCGGCAAGCGGTGACCTTGCAAAAGCGAAAACCCGCATCAAGGATTTTGAAACAGCCTGGGATGATGCCCAAGGCGCCATGCAGCCGCTGAACCCGGATGCGTGGGGTGCGGTAGACACTGCAGCTGATCATGCCTTGCGTGCCCTGCGTGCTGGAACACCGGATGCAGCGCAGGTCAACGAAACTCTGGTCGCCTTGACGGCGGCACTGGCCAGTCCTGCGCCCCAAGTTGGCGGCGGAACAATTGGCAAAGTGGCTGGCATTGTTGTCACTGACGCAAGCGGCCATGCGCTGCCTTGCGAAAATCTTCTCAAATCTCTCAAAGCGGCGATAGCTGCCGGAAAAGTGGTGGCTGACAAAACCACTGTCGCTGCTGACTTTGTGACCAAGGGCACAGAACGCTGCAATTCCGATGACGACCTTCACGCCAATGAATTTTCAGCCCAGGGTCTTGCCCTGATCACTCCATAGGATTTTACATATGAGCATTGTTCTTGAAAATTCCACACAGTTCAACCGGGTGCCAAAGGTCACGGTGGATTTCTGGCTCATCAAGTTGATGGCCGTGACCATGGGCGAAACGGCGGCAGATTATCTTGCCGTCAACATGGGGCTTGGCCTCACCATGACGTCGCTGATCATGGCGGGCATTTTGCTGCTGGCGCTGGTGGCGCAATTTGCACAAAAACGCTATGTGCCGTGGTCCTATTGGTTGGCCGTGGTGTTGATCAGTATTGTTGGCACATTAGTAACCGACAATCTGGTGGATAATTTTGGCGTCTCACTCATCACTTGCACCATTGTTTTCACGCTGGCGCTGGCTGCCACATTTGCGATCTGGTATGCATCGGAAAAGACGCTGTCCATCCATTCGATTTTCAGCAACAGGCGTGAAGCCTTTTACTGGCTTGCGATCTTGTTCACCTTTGCACTTGGAACAGCAGCGGGGGATCTCGTGGCGGAAAAATTTGGCATTGGCTATCTGGGCACGGGCATTCTGTTTGGCATGATCATTGCGTCTTATGCTATGGGCTATTTCTTCCTTGGGCTCGATGCCATCCTCGGCTTCTGGCTGGCCTATATTTTCACGCGGCCGCTGGGCGCATCCTTCGGTGATCTGCTGTCGCAGCCCCATGAATATGGCGGCATGGGCCTTGGCACCATCATCACCAGTGTCATCTTCCTCACAGCGATTGCGGCCATCGTTCTCTACATGAGTGTAACCCACAAAGGCGAGGAGCGGTTTTCAGCGGCGTGATGTTTTCGCTTTGGTGACGTGTCGCAAGAGCTCCGCCAAATCCTTGGCGCGCATTTCATCCAGCTTCTCGTGCAAAGCCATGATTTCAATTTCGGCTTTGAGGTTCACTTCATAATCATGTGCCGCATCAAGTCGGTCTTTGGCGGACTGGCGGTTTTGGCTCATCATGATGATGGGGGCTTGGATTGAGGCCAGCATGGAAAGAAACAGGTTCAACAGAATATAGGGGTAGGGGTCGAAGGCCTTGCCCAACATCAGTGAATTGAGTGCAACCCAAAACAGCAACACGCATCCAAAGATGATCATGAAGGTCCATGAACCGCCGAAACTGGCGACGCGATCAGCCAGTCTTTCGCCGAAAGTCAGGGTCTTGTCGTGTTCGATATTGGTGTTGCGCGATACGGCCACCTTGCGGGCGATACGCTCAATCACCTTGCGTTCGCGCGGCGGAATGTTGTCGTAATCGCTTTCCAGCAAACGTTGGGCGAGCAGTTTTACGGGGTCGTCGGTATTCATTTTTATCTCTCCTGAAATATCCTGCATAGCACGTTCAAGCCATCTGGCATTCTCGCGTTGACTCGGTTAGGAAGCTGTCATTCAATTTTTGGGGAACGCTCATCATGGCTAAAGCCGCTGGAAAGAAACACAAGATTGCATTGCTCACTGCCGGTGGTTTGGCGCCTTGCCTTTCCGCTTCGGTTGGCTTCCTGATTGACATGTATTCAAAGAAATTGCCGAAGGCCGAGATCATTGGCTATCGCAACGGCTACATGGGCCTGCTGAAAGGCTGGTCGATCCCGGTGACAGCGCAGGTGCGCAAGAACGCGCTGGTGTTGACACAACATGGCGGTTCGCCCATCGGCAATTCGCGGGTCAAGCTCACCAATGTCAAGGACTGCATCACGCGTGGTCTGGTGAAAGAGGGCGAGAACCCGCTGCATGTGGCGGCTGAGCAATTGGTGAAAGACGGCATCACCATTTTGCACACCATCGGCGGTGACGATACCAACATCACGGCAGCAGATTTGGCGGCCTATCTCGCCAGCAACAATTACAATCTCACGGTTGTTGGTTTGCCCAAGACCATCGACAATGATGTGATCCCGGTTGCGCAAACCTTGGGGGCTGCAACGGCAGCGGAGCAGGGTGCCATATTCTGGGAAAATACGGTGAACGAGCAAAGCACCAATCCGCGCATGTTGCTGATCCACGAAGTGATGGGCCGCAATTGTGGCTGGCTGACAGCGGCAACAGCCGCGACCTATCGCAAGCGACTGAAGAAGCAGAAGTTTGTTCCGGGCTTTGGCCTGCCCATGGCTTACAAGGATATTGATGCGGTTTATGTGCCGGAGTTGAAGATTGATCTGGAAGCCGAGGCGGCACGCTTGCGCAAGGTGATGGATGCCGAAGATTGCGTGACGATTTTCCTGAGTGAAGGGGCAGGCGTTGACGACATCGTTGCCGAGATGCGGGCGCGGGGCGAAGAACCGGAGCGTGACGCCTTCGGCCATGTGAAAATCGACAAGATCAATCCGGGCGCCTGGTTCGCCAAACGCTTCGCCGACATGGTGGGGGCGGAGAAAACCCTGGTGCAAAAGAGCGGCTATTTCGCAAGGTCGGCCAAGGCCAACAAGGAAGACTTGGCGTTGATCAAGAAGATGTGTGTAGCAGCCGTGAAGAGTGCGGTCGCAGGCGTTTCCGGTGTGATCGGCCATGATGAAGAAAAAAAGGGCAAGCCGATGCGGGCGATTGAGTTTCCTAGAATCAAGGGCGGCAAGAATTTCGAT
>JANONM010000633.1:0-4497 GCA_031420855.1 Hyphomicrobiales bacterium | reverse complement strand
CAACAAGATCCATGTGGCCATTGCGACGTGGGCCTGGCCTTCGATGTTTGATCCCGAAACCAAGATGAAGGGCATTCGCCTCGATATTGCCGAATATCGCCGCCCTGACCCGATGTGTGCACCGGTTCATGCCAAGGCCGCTGGCCTCTACATGATCTGCACCATCTCAAAGCACAAGGCCGAGAAAAAAGGCTATGCCGATGCCATGATGCTGGATTGGCAGGGCCGTGTGGCCGAATGCACCGGTGCCAACATTTTCTTCACCCGCGATGGTGCCATCCATACGCCGATCGCCGATTGTTTTCTGAACGGCATTACCCGCCAGACCGTGATTGCATTGGCCAAGGAACAGGGTCTCGAAGTGATCGAAAGCCGCATCATGCCCGAGGACTTGTCGAGCTATAATGAATGCTTCATCGTGGGATCAGCCGCCGAAGTCACACCCGTGGCCGAAATCGGACCCTACAGCTTCAAGCCCGGCAATATTTCGCGGACCTTGATGGATGCCTACAGCAACCTCGTGCGGAAGTAGGTTCGAGCGAACTTGCGCTGATATCGCTTGCAGTCCCCACCTCCGTCGCTTCGCGCCACCTCCTCCCCGCCAAAAGGGGCGGGTTGGAGGGCAGATCACTCTCCAACCCGATTCTTCATCGGGAAGGAGGTGGCTCATCGGGCTCATCGGGGCCAAACGGTCGATCTCATGCGTTAACCATTGTTGCGCCGAATCATTTTAGATTACCGTGATGGCTGAAACCGACCTCTATCTTCCCGTGAAGCTTTTTCTGGAAAAGCAGGGTTACACCGTCAAGGCAGAAGTGAAATCCTGCGATGTCATGGCCATGCGCGGTGATGAACCGCTCTTGATTGTCGAGTTGAAATCAGCGTTGAACCTTCAGTTGATTTATCAGGCCATGGACCGGCTGATGGTGACTGAAAGTGTTTATATTGCCATTGCCCGGCCCAAGCGCGGCGTGACGGTGAATGGCCTGAGGCTGTGTCGTCGCCTGGGCGTTGGTTTGCTGGTCATCTCAAAATCAGGCAGCCTCGAGGTCCTTGCCGATCCTGTACCCTGGCAGCCGCGGCTCAACACCAAACGCCGCAATGTGCTGCTGAAGGAATTTGCTGCCCGCAAAGGCGACCCCAACATTGGTGGCTCCACCCGTAAACCGATCATGACAGCCTATCGACAAGATGCCATCAAATGCGCTTCCCATCTGCAATGCACGGGACCCGCCAGTCCCAAATCCATCCAGCAAGCGACCGGCGTTGACCGGGCGGCGAATATCTTGCGCAATGACGTCTATGGCTGGTTCAGACGGCAATCTCGCGGGGTATACTTTTTGAGCGATGCAGGAAAGAACGCGGCTTCAACTACAGTGTAACCGGTCCCTTCGCCAACTCGTCGACAAACCGTTGAACTGCGGCGGACGAAACTTCCTTGATCTCCCCCGCTTCAATGTTGCCCAACTGAAACGGGCCATATTGAATGCGGATCAGGCGGTTCACCACATTGCCGAAATATTCAAACAGTTTTCTGATCTCGCGATTCTTGCCCTCGCGCAAGGTCACCTGGTACCAGGTGTTGCTGCGGCCACTGTGTTCGGTTTCTTCGGTAATTTCGGCACCAAGATAACGCATGCCGTCAATGGTCACACCTTTTGCAAGTTTCTCCAATTCGCCTGCCGATAATTTGCCGCGGCACCGAACCCGGTAAACCCGTGGCAGCGCCGTGGCGGGCGACATCATGGTTTGTGCCAATGGACCATCCGATGACAAAATCAGCAGCCCCTCGCTGTTCACATCAAGCCGCCCCACGCTCATCACCCTGGGTTTGGTTTTATCCCAAAGGGGAGGATTGAGGACGGGCATATCATAAACCGTTGGCCGCCCCTGCGGATCATGGTTGGTCACCAGAATATCGACAGGCTTGTGCAACAGAAACAGGCGCGGCAAAGCCCGCGTGGCGGGTGCCACGGGTTTGCCATCCAGCAGCACCACATCACCGTCATTCACCGGCACAACAGGCGTTGCCGTCGCGCCATTCACTGAAACACGGCCCTGCTCGACCATGCGTTCAGCTTCACGCCGCGACCCCACACCGGCTGTTTGCAAATAAACGTTGAGGCGCATCAGCCACCTGTGACTGGTGGGAAGAACGCAACTTCCGTTGCCCCCACCAAAGAAAAATCCAGGGCGACATGGGATTGGTTGACGGCCACCTTGATGACTTTGGGATTGGCAAATGCGGCAGCACATCCAGCGTCCGTCGCCATCAAATGCGCCAGCAAGTCGCCAACATTCTTCACATCAGGTGGAACAACAACATCGTCTGAAGCACGACCAATGATTTGGCGAAACCGCGCGAAATACAGTACTTTCATTCTTCCTCTACAACATGGCGCAAACCGGCCCTGAAGTAGTCATAGCCTGTATAGAGTGTCAGTGCAGCAGCAATCCACAAGCCAACGATGCCGATGTAGGTTGTGCCGGGCAGAACCGTATCACCAGCCGGGCCTGCAATCAGAAAACCGATGGCCACGAGTTGCACCGTGGTTTTCCATTTGGCAATTTGCGTGACGGGAACCGAGACCCGCAATTGGCCGAGAAATTCCCGCAAGCCCGAGACCAGCACTTCACGCGAAAGAATGATGATTGCCGCCCAGACATGGCCACCCCGCAAAATCTGGTCACCACACAACACCAGCAAAATCACCGCCACCAACACCTTGTCGGCAATCGGATCGAGCATTTTTCCCAAGGCCGATTGCTGTTGCCACTTGCGGGCCAGATAACCATCAAAGAAATCGGTGATCGCCGCAACAATATAAATGCCAAGGGCTATCCATCGCGCTGCTTCAACACCCAAGCCCGTGTTGGCTTGGGCACGATCCGTCCACAGCAACAGACCCGCCACCAAAGGCACGGCGACAATCCGGCCATAGGTCAAAAGGTTGGGTAAATTCCAGACTTTGGAGGCGTTCATTTCTGAGGTCATGGACATGGGCTTACCTAGGAAGATTGTGGATGGAAGAAATCATATATGGCTTGCGCCAATTGTTTGTTAACGCCCGAGACAGCTGAAAGATCACTGACCCCTGCCCGGCTGACGGCCTTGGCTGATCCAAAACTTTGCAAAAGCGCCTTTTTGCGCGTTGGGCCAATCCCTGCAATTTCATCCAACGGATTGATTCCAATGGCTTTACTGCGCTTTGCGCGATGCGTTCCAATGGCAAAGCGATGGGCTTCGTCACGCAATCTCTGGATATAATACAACACCGGATCGCGGGCTTCCAGCATGAAAGACGGTTTACCATGCATATGGAAATGTTCACGGCCCGCATCCCGGTCAGGCCCTTTGGCAACACCGACGACTTTCAGGTCAGAGATGCCGAGTTCTGTCAAAACGCCGAGAACCGCCGATAGTTGCCCTTGTCCACCGTCAATCAGCAACAGGTCAGGCCAAGCCTCCCGGTTGTCGGGAGACTCAGTCAAAAGCCGCGAAAATCGCCGCGTCAGCATTTCGCGCATCATGCCAAAATCATCACCCGCCACTTGTTCGTCTCTGATGTTGAACTTGCGATATTGCGATTTGATGAAGCCTTCCGGCCCTGCCACCACCATGCCACCCACAGCATGGGCACCTTGAATATGCGAATTGTCATAAATCTCGATACGCTGGGGGGAGGCTTCAAGACCAAAGGCCAATGCCACACCATCCAGCAACTTTCCCTGCGACGATGTTTCAGCCAGTTTGCGGCCCGCAGCTTCCTTGGCATTCGACAGGGCGTGATCAGTCAGGGTTTTTTTCTCGCCACGTTGCGGTGTGGCGACTTCAACCTTGTGACCCGCATGGGTCGAAAACGCTTCGGCATAGAGGTCTTGCTCGACGATGTCATGGGAGAGCAAAATGAGTTTGGGCACGGGCCGGTCATCATAGAATTGACCGAGAACCGCCGCCAATATTTCGGCTTCTCCCGTTGATTTGTCCGTACGCGGAAAATACGCGTGATTGCCCCAGTTCTGGCCAGAGCGGAAAAAGAACACCTGCACACAGGTGATGCCGCCTTCCTGGGCAATGCCAAACACGTCGGCTTCATCCACCCCCTGCGGGTTGATGCCTTGCGTCTGCGTGACAAAACTCATGGCCTGAATGCGGTCCCGGTAACGCGCCGCTGTTTCAAAATCCAGCGCGTTGGAAGCCTCTTCCATTTTGGCCGCAAGCTCAGCCTTCACTGGCCCGCCGCCTTTTTCGAGGAAGGTTTCCGCCTCTTCAACCAAATCCTGATAATCTTCTGACGTGATGTAGTTCACGCAAGGGGCGGAACAGCGCTTGATCTGATGCAGCAAACAGGGCCGGGTTCGATTGTTGAAAAATGAATCGGAACAGGTGCGCAGCAGAAACGCCTTCTGCATGGTGTTGATGGCATGGTTGACTGCCCCCGCCGAAGCAAACGGACCATAGTAATTTCCCTGCCGATTGCGGGCACCGCGATGCTT
>JANONM010000632.1:0-6539 GCA_031420855.1 Hyphomicrobiales bacterium | reverse complement strand
TTATGGATACAACAATACAACGTACACAGCTTATGGCCATGGCGGTGAAGCGCTTACCACAAACCGCTATGGTACCACATCAGCCGACAGCTCCATGACGACGACAATCGATACCACAATGAATACCATCTGCTCGAAGATCAAGGCAGAAAACGTGACGCTTTATGTGGCGTCATTTGGTTCCGGCGTGTCGACAGCAACACGTACCCGTCTGCAAAATTGCGCCACAACGGGCGTTGGTTACTACACCCACGCCGAGACATCGTCTGACCTTACAGCCTTCTTCGATCACATCGGTGAAGACGTGATCAATAAATCTGTTTACGTCTCCAATTGATACCAACGGGGAGGCCAAACCCCTCGACCAGCGGGCTGCCGGAAGGCGGCCCGTTTTGGTTTTGTGCTTTTTCATTGCGCCACCCATGAAAAAACCCCATTTTGTAACAATGAATCAACCGCCGGGAAACTTCGGCGACCCACGCCAGCTATCGAGGCCCACTGACATGACGCCAATGAAGACTTTTGCCCTTTCGCTTCTACTCGCTACAACGCTTTCCCTGTCGCCCCTTGCAGCAAGAGAGATTTCCCTGTCAGGCAATTTCCTCGCCAGCCGCTCGGCGGCCTTGTCGCGCGACAATCAGGCGGCTGCGACGTTTCTGGGTGCGGCCCTGCAGCAGGATCCCGGCAATCCCAACATGATTGAGCGGCTGTTCCAAATTGAACTGGCCAATGGCAATTTGCCGGCATCAGAAAAACTGGCGGCCGATGTCATTGAGTTCAACAGCCAGCACAGGATGGCCCGCATCGTTTTGGCGATGCAGGAGTTCTCGGCACGGCGCTATGACAAGGCCAGGGAACATCTCTCAGAATCAAACTACACCCCCGCAGGTGAATTGACCGCAACACTTCTCAGTGCCTGGTCTTACGCTGGCGAAGGTTCGCTCAACCCAGCCCTCACCGAACTAAACAAACTGGACGCCAATGAGAGTTTCGCCAACTTCAAGAATTTTCATGCCGCACTGATATCTGACTATCTGAACTCGTCGATTCGGGCCGAGGTGTTTTACAAGAAGGCCTATCAAGACGCCGGATCAAGTCTGCGCGTCACCCAAGCTTATGGCAGTTTTCTCGAGCGCAACAATCGTCCCGAGGAAGCCCGCAAGATCTATGAAGCATTTTTGGCAGGCGGTGAAAGCAACAATCTTGTCGAGGCTTCCTTGCAGCGCATGGCTGCGGGAGAAAAAGCCGTGAGCCTGATTACCACGCCACCAGCAGGGGCCGGCGAAGCCCTGTTTTCCCTCGCGGCAGCCATGAATGATGACCAAGGCATCGACACGGCCCTGCTGTTTGCCCAACTCGCCTTGAACTTCAGTGACGACAAGCCCGTCATGCTGACCTTGCTGGGTGATATTCTTTCGACATCGCGCAACTATGAATTGGCCAACGCGGCCTATGGCAAGATTGCGCCCACCTCGCCCTTGCGCATTCATGCCGATACGGAAATTGCGGTTAACCTGCAACGGCTGGAACGCGGCAAGGAATCGATTGAGCAATTGCGCGCTATCGTCGCCCGTGATCCGGCAAACTATGCGGTCTGGGTGACGCTCGGCAGCGTCTATCGCAGCACCGATGAATATGCCAAGGCGGCAGAGGCTTATGATGCTGCCCTGAAATTGGTGGCCAAGCCGGATCGCACGCACTGGACAGTTTTCTATTTCCGGGGAATTGCCAATGAGCGGCAAAAGAAATGGCCGCTGGCCGAAGCCGATTTCCGCAAGGCGTTGGAGCTGGCTCCCGATGAATCGTCTGTTCTCAACTATCTCGGCTATTCGCTGATCGACAAGAATGAAAAGCTTGATGAAGCCATAGCCATGGTCAAGAAGGCTGTGGAGTTGAAACCCAACGATGGCTACATCGTCGACAGTCTGGGCTGGGCCTATTTTCAGCTCCGTGATTTTGCCAACGCCGTCGAGCAACTGGAAAGAGCGGTCGATCTGAAAGCTGGCGATCCCATCATCGCCGAACATTTGGGTGATGCCTACTGGCGGGTGGGCCGTACCCTCGAAGCCAAATTCCAGTGGCAACACGCCAAGGACAACAAGCCCGAACCCGAAGACCTGAAACGCATTGAAGGCAAGTTGAAAGACGGTTTGCCGGAATTGCCACCCCTCGTGAAGCCCGCCGACAATGCAGGCACGGGTTCCAACAACGGGTGACGGTTTTCACCGAATTTGCACCAGCCAAAATCAACCTGGCGCTGCATGTTCTGGCGCGAAGGCCGGATGGCTATCACGAGCTGGACAGCATCGTGGCGTTTGCTGATGTTGGCGATGTGCTGACCTTTCGTGAGTCCGGTCAGACCAGTCTCACGATCGATGGACCCTTTGCTGCGGGGCTTTCGACTGGCCCCGACAATCTTGTCTTGAAGGCCATGGCTGCCTTGCAAGCCGTGGCGGCTGTGCCACATCTTCACGTCAACCTGACCAAGAATATTCCTGTTGCATCCGGTATTGGCGGGGGATCAGCCGATGCAGCGGCCATGTTGCGCGGACTGCTGCGAATAACAGGCCATGTTCTGCCAATCGGCAAGTTGCAAAAAATCGCCTTGTCGCTGGGGGCTGATGTTCCGGTTTGTTTGCGCGGCAAACCCTGCCGCATGCAAGGCATCGGTGAAACCATCACCGATCTGCCACCCCTGCCCTGGAAAGCCGTGGTGCTCGCCAATCCCTTGCAGCCCTGCAACACAGCCGACGTCTTTCACCATCTCGGACTGGCCAAGGGACAAACCCACGGCACCGCCGTGGAGTGGTCGGCCCCAGAGTCATGGCGCAATGATCTCACTTCACCCGCCCTCAAAACCCTGCCGGAGATTGCTGGTGTCCTTGCAGCTTTTGCCGCGCAAAAACAACTGATGGCGTCGCGCATGTCAGGATCAGGCGCCACCTGTTTCGGGCTTGCAGCATCCATTGAAGACGCTGAGAACACTGCCGCCCAGCTTCGCGTCCGCCATCCCCATTGGTGGATCAAGGCTGCTGGACTTCTGGGTTAACGGGTGATCGTTTCAAATTTCATGATGATTAGACCGACGGCCAATTGAAACAACTCTCTGTATTCGAATGAACAGTTTCAGAAATTCCCCAGCGTCCCCCACCTCCGTCGCTTCGCGCCACCTCCTCCCGCCGAAGTGGCGGGTTGGAGGGCGAACCCATGCACCGACCTCAATCTTCCCCGCCCTCCAACCCGATTCTTCATCGGGGAGAAGGTGGCCGCCGCCTTCGCCAAAGGCTATGGCGCGTTAAAAAAGGCCGGAGGTGGGGGCCATTGGCCGCTGACTTCTACCTCTGGCAATGCGAGCAATAAAACGTCGAGCGGCCCGATTGCACAATGCGCTTGATCGACTTGCCACAGATCGCATTCATGCAAGTCCCGCCTTCCCGGTCGTAGACCAAAAAGCGTTCTTGGAATTCACCCTTTTCACCGTTGGCATTTTGGAAGTCTTGCAACGTTGATCCACCGGCCAGAATGGCCTCGGTCAAAATATCCTTGATATGCCGCACCAAGCCTTCAAGCCGCTGGTCCACGGCTTTGCCTCTGGCCAGGGTTTCAGCTTTTCGCAGAGGGGAAAGCCCGGTCCTGAACAGCGCTTCACTGACATAAATATTGCCCAGCCCTGCCACCACATGCTGGTCCAGCAAGGCGGCTTTCAACGGTGCTTTCTTGCCGGAAAATTTTTCCGCCAGATGTGCGGCATTGAATGAGTTGCCGAGGGGCTCCACGCCAATATTGCACAGCAACTTGTGCCGGTCGCGCAGAGACGTCTCAACCATGTCCATAAAGCCGAAACGCCTGGTATCATTGTAAATCACCTGCGTGCCGTCATCGAGGTTGATCACGACATGGTCGTGGGGACCGAGGGCCTTGGCTGTTTTATGATAAAGTGCCCCCGGTTCAAAAACCCCACCACCTGGATGCACCACGGTGAAGCGCCCCGTCATGCCAAGATGCCAGATCAGGCTCCTGCCATTGTCGCAATGCACCAGAATATACTTGGCCCGCCGCTCCAGCGACAGGATGCGCGATCCCTGCATGGTTGCGGCATAGTCCACCGGAAAGGCAAAGCGCAAATTGGCCCGCCGCAATTCAATGCGGGAAAACACCCGCCCAACCAGCGCAGGCTCCAATCCGCGCTTGACTGTTTCAACCTCTGGAAGTTCAGGCACAGGACCCCCATTCACCTTTGGGCCAACTGCCCATGGAATTTCAGGGCCTTATAGCCTAAGTAGGCGCCATGACACACGCATCTTCAAATGACCCCTCTGGAATCGAGACCAAATTTGGCTTTCGCGATGTGGAGCAAGGCACAAAACAAGCCTTGGTCAACGATGTATTTGCCAAATCCGCTGCCCGCTACGATCAAATGAATGATCTGATGTCAGGAGGCCTGCACCGCCTGTGGAAAGATGATTTTCTGGCGCAGCTGAATCCGCCCCGCAATGATCGGCCCTACAAGGTTCTCGATGTGGCAGGTGGAACCGGCGACATTGCCTTTCGCATCGCTGGTGTAGGTGGCGAGCAAACCAAAGTCACCATCGTCGATATATCCCCTGAAATGGTGGACGAGGGCAGACGCCGTGCCGCAACCTCCCATCTCGCCCACAAGGTTGATTTCACTGTGGGCAATGCTGAAGGTCTGGCTTTCCCCGACCAGAGTTTCGATGCCTATACAATTGCCTTTGGCATTCGCAATGTGCCGAAAATTCCCATGGCCCTGAAAGAAGCCTACCGGGTGCTGAAGCCCGGAGGCCACTTCATGTGCCTTGAGTTTTCACACATGGAACTGGATTTTGTTCAGAAGATTTATGATGCCTATTCCTTCACGGTCATCCCCGCCGTTGGCAAAGCCGTGACGGGTGATGGCGCACCTTATCGCTATCTGGTCGAATCGATACGCACATTCCCGAAACAACAGGCCTTTGCCGATCTGATTGAAGCCGCAGGCTTCAGCCGGGTGATCTGGCGCAATCTCACAGGCGGCGTCGTTGCCATCCATTCGGGCTGGCGCATCTGATGGCCTTGGCCATCACCAATATCGCAAGATTGCTGCGCGCCGGGTTTACACTGGCACGTCACGGTGCCTTGTTGCCACCGGAGCAAACCGCGCAATTGCCATGGATCGCGCGAGCAGTGTTGAACATCTGTCAGATCGGCAGCAACCAAAGCGAAACCGGCCAGGGCAATCGCATTTCCGTGGCACTCTCTGCCCTCGGCCCCAGCTACATCAAGCTTGGCCAGTTTTTGGCGACCAGGCCCGATGTGATTGGCGCCAAGCGCGCATTCGAATTGAAAGTGCTGCAAGACAAACTGCCGCCCTTTGCCATGGCGACGGCCAAGGCCATCGTTGCAGTAGAACTTGGCAAGCCGGTTGAAGAACTTTTTTCATCGTTCAGCGAACCCGTGGCGGCTGCGTCTGTGGCGCAAGTCCACAAGGCCGTTACCCACAGCGGCAAAACCGTTGCCGTCAAAATCCTCAGGCCTAATATCGAAAGGCGTTTTGCTGCCGATATTGATAGTTTTGGTTTTGCTGCCAGGATGATGGAACGCCTCAATGCCGAGGGGCGGCGATTGCGTCCCGTTGCTGCCGTGTCCATGCTGGAACAATCCATGAAGCTGGAACTTGATCTGCGCATGGAAGCGGCGGCTTTGTCGGAGATGACAGAGAATACCAAGGATGATCCAGGTTTTCGCTTGCCGAAAGTCGAATGGGCCCTGACCTCCAAGCGGGTGCTCACCACCGAATGGCTGGATGGAACAAACATGGCCGATGTCGAGGCCTTGCGCTTAAGTGGTCTCAATCTCAACGCCATGGCCGACACCATCATCCAGAGTTTTCTCCGCCACGCCATCCGCGACGGATTTTTTCATGCCGACATGCATCAGGGCAATCTGATGGTTGATGCGAAAGGCAATCTTGTGGCGCTTGATCTTGGCATCATGGGCAGGCTTGCCATGAAGGACCGGGTGTTCCTCGCGGAAATCCTCCATGGCTTCATCACGCGAAATTACTTGCGGGTGGCAGAAGTGCATTTCGATGCGGGTTATGTGCCCGGAACCCAAGATGTGCAGAATTTTGCCCAGGCCCTGAGGGCGATTGGCGAGCCCATTCTGGATCTGCCAGCCGACCAGATATCCATGGCAAAACTGCTGACGCAGCTTTTTGAAGTCACCGAACAGTTCGACATGCAAACCCAGCCACAGTTGTTGTTGTTGCAAAAAACTATGGTGGTTGTGGAAGGTGTTGCGAGGACGCTTAATCCCAATCTCAACATGTGGGTGTCGGCAGAACCCGTGGTGAGGGGCTGGATCGAGCGTTATCTTGGCCCCATTGGCAAGCTGGAAGAATTGGGCAGCAGCGCCAAGTCGCTGGCAAGGTTGGCTTTGCGCTTGCCACCCCTGTTGGACGAAGCCCAAAAGGCCTCCCGGTTGCTGTCTGAAATGGCAAAGCTCAAACGCCCCGAAAACACGACCTGGCATCGCTATCA
>JANONM010000631.1:0-5780 GCA_031420855.1 Hyphomicrobiales bacterium | reverse complement strand
GAAAATGCCGCAACCGAACCTGAAATCGGCGACGTGGCGGAATGCCTCGTCAAGATGGGCGCAAAGATCGAAGGCATCCATACCAAGACCCTCCACATATCAGGCGTCACATCCCTGCATGGTGCCGATCACACGGTGATTGCCGATCGCATCGAAGCGGGCACCTATGCCATGGCTGTCGGCATGACAGGTGGCGACGTGTTGTTGCGCGGTGCCAGTGCTGCGACCATTGAAAACGTCATCCTCACCATGCAGCGTTCGGGCATCACCGTTGAAACCACCAATGATGGTTTGTGTGTGAAGCGCAATGGTTCGGCCATCTTGCCAGTTGATGTGACAACCGATCCCTATCCGGGTTTTCCCACGGACTTGCAGGCCCAGTTCATGGGGCTGATGACCATGGCCACGGGCACCAGCCATATTCGCGAAACCATTTTTGAAAACCGCTTCATGCATGTGCAGGAGTTGGCGAGACTCGGTGCTGATATTCACCTGCATGGCGACATGGCGGAAGTCCGCGGTGTCAAAAAGCTCACGGGTGCCGATGTGATGGCAACTGATCTGCGCGCCTCCGCCACGCTGGTTATCGCGGGCCTCGTCGCATCGGGCGAAACCATGTTGCACCGGGTCTATCATCTCGACCGTGGCTTTGAGGCCTTGGAAGAAAAGCTGCAATCCTGTGGTGCCGACGTCACGCGGATCGCCGGAAACTGACAAACGTGTTGCATCTCACGGCATTTGACGAAGCTGACCTTGCCGCCATTTCCGTGCAAATGCAGGATGCTGTCATCACGCTTGGCCACATCAAGTTCGATCAACGCCGCAAACAGTTTGCCTTGGTGGCAAATCGTTTCGCCTGGGACGCCACATGGGATGCAAACCCACAAAAGCAGCGCCGCCGTACCGGACTTCGCTTCAACTATGTGCTGTCGGCAAAACGCCTGTTCACAGCCGCTGTCAATGCGGATACGATTTTCAATCTTCTCGCCCTGACGTTCGAATCCACCGGAACCACGGACGATCCATCGGGCCGCATTACCCTGCACTTCTCGGGCGGCCACAAGATCAGCCTCACCGTTGAATGCATAGACATTCAGCTTGATGACCTTGGCCCGGCTTGGGGCACCCAAAATGCACCGCAGCATGAAGCCTGAGCCCAAGGCGACAACCAGCCGGCTGATGGCCATCGATATTGATGCCAGCATCACATTGGGCCAATCCCCTGACGCCGTGCATGAACGCAAAGCCGCCATCTATGACTTGTTGGAAGATAATTCCTTTAGCTTGAAAAATGGCGTGGCCGGGCCCTATCACCTCATTCTTTCCAGTCAGTCCACACGGCTGGTGCTGGATGTGCGCGACCAAATAAACCAACCGATCATTGCTTTTGGCCTGTCCCTCACGCCCTTCCGTGTTGTCGTCCGGGATTACTTCCACATCTGCGAGAGCTACTATGATGCCGTCCGCAATGCCAACCCGGCGCAAATTGAAACCATCGACATGGCAAGGCGCGGCATTCACAATGACGGCAGCGAAATCCTGCGCGAACGCCTGAGCGGCAAGGCTGAAATGGACATGCACACGGCGCGCCGCCTGTTTACACTGGTCTGTTCGCTGTTGTGGCAGGGCAACTGATGCAAGCGCCGAAAAAACGCATCCCCTCTGCCGTGCTTTTCATCTGCACGCAAAATGCTATCCGTTCACCCATGGCCGCCGCCCTCATGCACCACATGCTGGGCCACAAGATCTACGTGGCCTCGGCCGGCATCCGGGCCGGCAATCCTGATCCGTTTGTCGGTCTGATCATGGATGAAGTGGGATTGGACCTCAAACGCCACAAGCCCCATTCCCTCAGTGACTTGGCCGATTCGACCTTTGATCTCGCCATCACCCTGTCACCTGAGGCCGACGAACACGCCAGGGAAATGGCCAAAACCCTCGCCATTGATGTCGAACACTGGCCCATCCCCGATCCCTCCCTCAACCATGGCAGCCGCGAACAAATCCTCGAATCCTACCGGGACGTGCGGAAACTGCTGGAACACCGCATCACCAAGCGGTTCTGCTAACAGTGTCGATCAGACTTGCACAGAAATCCCCTCCCCCTTGTGGGCACTGCTGTCTGGGGAAAGTTTTATGTCAGCACACAATCACCAACGACGTCATTCCAGCCAAGCGTAGCCCTTGCGCAGCGCGAGCTGGAACCCCGCTTTATTTCAATGAGTTATGCTTGTGGTCGAGTAAGCGGGGTTCCAAATCGCCCGCGAAAGAGCGGGCGTTTGGAATGACGTTTTCGGGGAGCCGACGATTCTGAGTTTTATTTTTGCCAATCTCAAGCGAGCCAATGAAACGCCACACATCTTTCAAAGCGTAAAACTTTCCCCGGACAGCAGTGCCTTGGGGGGAGGGCGAAGAAGAGTCAATTCAAGTTTGGTGGGCCAGCCACTGACTGGGCCGTCACTTCGAGGACATGCAGCAAACTGGCGGCCATCGAACGCGGGCCATAAAGTGTGATCTCGCCGGCGGCACGCTTGATCAGGTAACACCCGATATGTTCAATCACTGTGCGTCCCGAAAAGCCCACAGGAGATTGAGGCAAATCAACATTGCAGAGCTTTTCGAACAGTGGATGCAAGTTGGGCGCTGTTACATCAAAGCGCACCCAGGCATCGGTTTGTTCCGTAATTGAAGCTGCATCAGTGAAGATTGACTTCAAATGCGCAGCCAAGTCTTCGTGAGTCTTGAAAGGCGCTTCGATCATCCATTGCTGTGTTGAAAGCCAAAACGCACCATAGGCTGTGCCCGTGCTTGCACGCGCTGGTTTCGGCAGTGACAGCTTTGCTGTTTTGGCCGCCTTGGTCACTTCCTTCTCGCGCCCGCGACGTGTCGCCAATGACGCCAGCGCCACGTCGAAGCGTTCGACAATCCGATGGCTCCCAATCACTATTGTTTTGGGTGCGTCGCTACCCAATGCCGTCATTGGTTTCAGAACAGGATCAGCCACGCAGGCGTTCTCCCATTGGATCAAAGAAATGCGGACTGACAATTTCTATTTCCACATCCGTTTTGTTGAGAAAGTTGACGGCCCGCATGCGCTGGCCAATTTTCTGGTCGCCGGCTTTCAGATAGCCCAGGGCAATGTGTGAGCCGATGTGAGGTGAATAGACCATCGACGTCAACCAGCCGCCGTCATTTTCAAGGATGGGTGTTGCACCCACTTCGAGGAAATGACTGCCTGCGCTGAGGGCTTCATTTTTATCGACTGGTTTGACGCCGACCAAACGATAGCCATTTGGATCATTCATGCCTTCGCGCTGTGAAAGCGCCATGCCGATCGAGTCTTTTTTCTTCGACACCATTTTACCCAGTCCCATGTTCAAGGCAGTAGATTGGCCGTTCAATTCATTGCCGGCCACATGGCCTTTCTCAATCCGCATGACCCCCAGCGTTTCTGTGCCATAGACGACGGCATCAAATTCTTTTCCAGCATCAACCAGTTTGCGGATCAAGGCATCGCCATAGCGCGTCGGCACAGCGATTTCGTAGGCGAGTTCGCCTGAGAAGCTGATGCGGAACAGCCGCGCCCGCAGACCACCGCACACTGTGATGTTGCCTGCCCCCATGTAGGGAAAAGCCCCATCGGAAATATCCTGGTCTACCAGCTTTTGTAAAAGTTTCCGCGCATGGGGACCGGCAACAGAATATTGCGCCCAAGCCTCAGTTGTTGAAATCAGCTGCACGTCCATGTCGGGATACAGGCATTGCCGCACAAATTCGAGATGCCGGAACACTGTCACGGCATTGGCTGTTGTGGTGGTCATGACGTATTCATGTTCGCAAAGGCGCGCCGTGGTGCCATCGTCAAACACCATGCCGTCTTCACGCAGCATCAAGCCATAGCGGCATTTGCCAACAGCCAGCGTGGAAAATGTGTTGGCATAAACCTTGTCAAGGAATGTTCCTGCATCGGTGCCTTGAATGTCGATCTTGCCAAGCGTTGTCACATCACAAATACCAACGGATTTTCGTGTGGCCAAAACCTCCCGGTCAACCGATTGCCGCCAGTGGGTTTCGCCGGGACGTGGCAACCATTGGGTGCGCAACCACATCCCGACTTCGACGAAGACAGCGCCCTGCTCCATGGCCCATTGATGCGATGGCGTATGGCGAAATGGCTTGAACTCTTTGCCGCGGGACCGCCCTGCCAATGTGCCCATGGCCACGGGCGTATAGGGCGGGCGATAGACCGTGGTGCCGGTTTCAGGAATTGTGCGGCCTGTGAGTTCCGCCATCACGGCAAGACCAATCACATTGCCGGTTTTGCCCTGGTCGGTTGCCATGCCAAGCGTGGTGTAACGCTTCAAATGTTCGACAGACGTGAAGTTTTCCTGATGCGCCAGTTTCACGTCTTTGACGGTTACATCGTTTTGAAGATCAATCCACGCCCGACCCTTGCCTTCTTTCACATGCCATAGTGGGGCGATGGAGATGGGCGCATCTTCGGCTTTCGGCAATGCAGTTGCTTTGACGTTGACACCGAGGGCATCCAGCACTTCAAGCGCAGACGATTGCCCGGTTGATAAAGCTGCATGGGTTGACATTGCACCACGGGCCGCACCTGCCGCCGTCAGGTTGGCAGGCCCGCCTTCGTCTGGCACAAAGGCCGCAATGGCTTCAAGCCATTTTGGTTTCGACCGATGATGCGATGCAATGTTGAGGTTGGGATTCCAACCGCCCGACACAGCAAGCGCCGTGGCATTGATGGTTTCGGTTTTGCCGTTGGCAAGCCGCACGGTGATGGATTTCAAACCAAGGCGACCTTCGCTGTCCATCACCTGCGCCCCGCGCAAATGGCGAATACCGGGCAGCAGTGCACCGCCTTCCCGGCTGTCAATCACCGCCACTACGTCAACACCTTTGGCTTGCAGGTCAAGTGCGGTGCGCAAACCGTCATCATTGTTGCTGAACACCGCAACGCGGTCGCCCACCGTGACACCCCAACGATTGGCATAGGCGCGCAGACTGCCTGCCAGCATGATGCCGGGACGATCATTGTTTTCAAACGCAATCGGCCGCTCAGTGGCACCTGCCGCCAGGATGGCGTGCCTGGAATAAATCCGCCACAGGGTTTGCCGTGGTTTCCCCGGCACTGGCTCAGCCAAGTGGTCGCTCACCCGTTCTACTGCGCCATAAATGCCATGATCGAATGCGCCGATGATGGTGGTCCGCAACATCAGGCGCACGTTCGGCAGCGTGGAAAGTTCTGCAACAATTGCTGCGGCCCAATCAACTCCCGGCATGCCGCCCACGTCATGGGTCTCGGCATTCAGGCGTCCACCAAAGCGGAAATCCTCGTCAGCCAGAATAACCCGCGAGCCTGCCCGTCCGGCTGTCAATGCTGCCATGAGTCCTGCAGGGCCTGCACCAATGATCAACACATCACAATGCAGGAAGCCCTTGTCATAATTATCGGGGTCTTCCAATCTGGACATCGACCCCAAACCCGCCGCCCGGCGAATGATAGGTTCATAAATTTTCTCCCAGAATGCCGCAGGCCACATGAAGGTTTTGTAGTAAAAACCCGCCACCAGAAAATTCGACAAGCGATCATTGATCGACATCACGTCAAACACCAGTGACGGCCAGCGGTTTTGGCTGTTGGCGTGAAGTCCATCAAACAACTCAGCCACGGTGGCGCGGGTGTTGGGTTCCTGGCGGGCACCTGTACGTAATTCCACCAAGGCATTGGGTTCTTCCGAGCCAGCCGAAAGCGGCCCGCG
>JANONM010000630.1:0-2120 GCA_031420855.1 Hyphomicrobiales bacterium | reverse complement strand
CATCGAACCTTTATTTACGGTGAGCAAATGCAGTTGTTGAATTGCAGTTAGCACAGTCAATACCTGCAAGTGTTGCGCATTGCAGATTAGGGAATGATTGTACTCAACGTTGCCAATGATCTGATGCTGACTTAAATAAGTCTCAAGTCGAAAGGCTTCCCGCAACCCAGTATCAATTTCTAACATTCGTATCTCCAATTTTTCTGCAATCTACAATATTTTCAATGAAACCAACATGCCCCTCCACATCGCCCTCGTTCACAAAGACAAAACCTCCGCTTTCGGTGTGCAATTCCCTGACGTTCCCGGTTGCTTCTCCGCTGCTGACGACATGGATGATCTGGTGGCTAATGCCATGGAGGCGTTGAGTTTGTGGGGGGAGGACCAGACGGTTCCCAAGGCGCGGTCGATTGATGCGTTGAAGCAGGACAAGTCGATTTTGCGGGAATTGGCTGAGGGGGCGTTTCTGCTCGCGGTGCCGTTTGTGGAAAATGACACGCGAGTGGTGTCGGCCAATATATCGCTGGAACGCGGTGTGTTGAAGGCCATTGATGCCGAAGCCAAGCGGCGCAAGCTCACGCGTTCGGCCTTTCTCGCGCAGGCGGCAAAGCGCGAGCTGATGCGTTAGTCAATCCTTGTCTTGACATTGTCGGGCGGATCATTATCCTATGCCCATGCTCAAACGTGTCCCCCGTTCCGAAAAACTTGACTTGCGCCTTACGCTTGAGGCCAAGCGGAAGATTGCGGCTGCGGCTGCGGCCAAGCATTGCAGTTTGACGGATTTCGTTTTGCGCAGCGCCATTGACCGGGCTGACGAGGTGTTGTCGGATCAACGGCGGTTTTTTGTGAATGAGGCACAGTGGCAAGCATTTCAGGCTGCGCTTGACGCTCCACCGCGCGATTTGCCCGAACTGCAGAAATTTTTGAGCACACCAAGTGTGGTTGAGCTGTCGCAAAAGTCGTGACGCGTTTCCACTTTGAGAAGCTGACAAAGCAACATGCTTTGGGTGCATTTGATTGTGGCGTCGGGCCACTCAATGTATTCCTCACTCGATATGCATTGCAAAATCAGGCCGCGCAAACTTCGCAAACCTATGTTTGCCTTGCCGATGGAGAAACAGTCGTCGGCTATTTTACGCTTGTGGTTGGCCAAGTCGAGTTTGATGTTGCACCAGAACGCATGCGGAAGGGTTTGGCACGGCACCCTGTTCCGGTGACCGTGATTGCGCGGCTTGCAGTCAGCGGAAATTGGCGGGGACAAGGTATTGGCTTGAGTTTGTTCAAGGACGCAATATTGCGCGCGTTGGATGTCGCGGATATTGCTGGCATGAGAGCGGTTGTGGTGCATGCTAAGGATAACGCCGCAAAGGCTTTTTACCAGCGGCTTGGTTTTCAAGAAGGCTTCATCAATCCGATGCACCTCTATCTGCTGACGAAAGATTTGATGAAAATCACAGCATCGCAATGATTTGGACTTCTGCTCTTTTTCTCACACCAGCCGCCAATCAATCTCGTGCTGACCCGCAGCCCTCAAAAACCCATTCGCCCGCGAAAAAGGCTTTGAGCCAAAAAATCCGTTGTAAGCCGACAACGGCGAGGGGTGGACGGATTTTATGATGTGGTGTTTGGTGGCATCGACGAAGGCAGCTTTTTTCTGGGCGTAGGTGCCCCAGAGGATGAAGACGACGGGGTGGGGCAGGGCGTTGACTTCACGAATGACGGCATCGGTGAATTTTTCCCAGCCTTTGCCCGCATGGGACGCGGCGCGGCCGGCTTCGACTGTCAGTACACTGTTCAATAACAGCACGCCTTGTTTGGCCCAGTGTTCGAGATTGCCATGGCCTGGCGGATCGAAGCCGAGATCGGTTTTCAGCTCCTTGTAAATGTTCACCAGCGATGGCGGCGGGGGCACACCTTGGCGCACAGAAAAACACAAGCCATGGGCCTGACCTTCGCCATGATAGGGGTCTTGGCCGAGGATGACGACGCGCACCTTGTCGAGTGGCGTTGCATCAAGGGCGTGAAACCATTCACTGCCTTTGGGGAAAATGCGCTTTCCAGCGGTGCGCTCGGTTTCCAGAAAGGATTTGAGTTCAGCCATGTAAGGGGCATCAAAATCA
>JANONM010000629.1:0-7517 GCA_031420855.1 Hyphomicrobiales bacterium | reverse complement strand
CCAGTCTTGCCCATTCTTGACGCAAGCGCCTTGTCCCGCTAGCCCTTGCCGTCATGACCTCAATCGTTCGCTTCGCACCCTCGCCCACCGGCCGCATCCACATCGGCAATGCCCGCACCGCCATTCTGAATTGGCTGATGTCCCGGAAAACCGGCGGCCAATTCATCCTGCGCTATGACGACACCGACACGGCCCGTTCCACGCAAGCATACGCCGATGGCATCGCCACCGACGTTGCCTGGTTGGGCATCAAGCCGGATCGGGTCGAATGGCAGTCAAAACGTTTTGACCGTTACAACGATGTCGTGGCCAAAATGAAAGCCGAGGGCAAACTTTACCCCTGCTATGAAACCGCCGACGAACTGGACCGCCGCCGCAAGCGCCAGGAAGCCCGGGGTGGCCTTCGCACCTATGACCGCGCCGCCTTGCAACTCACGCCAGAAGAACGCATCGATTGGGAGGCCAAAGGCCGCAAGCCCCACTGGCGTTTCAAGCTCGACAATCGTGTGATCGAATGGAACGACCTGATTCGAGGCCACCAGCACACCGACCTCGCCAGCCAGTCCGACCCCGTGCTGGTGCGCGAAGACGGCAGCTATCTCTACACCCTGCCCTCGGTCATCGACGATATTGACTTCGGTATCACCCACGTCATCCGCGGTGAAGACCATGTAACCAATGCCGGCGTGCAAGTCGCCATCACTGAAAGTCTGGGCGGCAAGCCCCCGATCTATGCCCATCACTCCTTGCTTGTCGGTGCCGATGGCAAAGGCCTGTCAAAGCGTCTGGGTTCCCTCTCCATCGCCGCCATGCGTGAAGCAGGTTTGGAGCCGATGGCCGTCATATCCCACGCCGCCCTGTTGGGAACCTCTGACAATATTCATCCGTGTGCGGATATTCAGGAATTGGTCGATGGCTTTGACTTCGCCAAAATTTCCCGCGCCCCCGGCCGCTTCGATGAAAAAGATTTGGAGACACTGAATGCCAAGTTGCTGCACATGCTGCCATGGGACGCCGTGAAGCATCGCCTGCCCGACCAGACCGAAGCCTTCTGGCTGGCCATCCGCGGCAATATCGAAAAATTCTCGGAAACTGAATTTTGGGATGACGTGATCCAGCAGGATTTAAAAATCGAACCGGCTGCGGATGATGTGGATTTCATTGCAACAGCCCGCACCGCCCTTCCGCCCGAACCTTGGGATAACACCATATGGAAGCAGTGGACCGAAGCGGTGAAAGCCGCCACCGGCCGCAAAGGCAAAACCCTGTTCATGCCGCTCCGCATGGTACTGACAGGCATGGAACACGGGCCCGAACTGGCGGCGTTGTTGCCGCTGATTGGACGGCAAAGGGCCTTGGACCGGATGGAGTAGGTGTCAACGTTTTTGTTGACATTTTACACTGATGATCTATTCTGATCGTCTCTCTCACCAGCAATGTCCAGAGGGGGGCGAATGTGGCAATTGAGCCAATCGGGACCGATTGAGGAGAAGGCAATTAGGCCACTCTTCCCGTTAACTTGGGAGGAATCCATTTGAAATACTCCGAATTCCGGCGCTGGTTGAAGAAGCAGGGCTGCACGTTCAAGACACATGAAGGCGGCAGTGGCCACATTCATGTGTTTTACAAAGATAAAATTACGCAGCTACCCGCTCACGGTGCGGGCAAAGAACTGAAGAAGGGCCTCGTCGAAGGCATCAAGAAGCAGCTTGGATTGAAATGATTAGTTATCGGGTCAAATTGCAAGATGATGAAGGAACAGTTTTGGTCACGTCGCCTGACTTTCCTGAGGTTATCACTTTTGGCGAAACCCGTGATGAGGCGTTGAAGTACGCAGTCGGAGCTTTCCGGGAGATCATTGCCGGATATATGCATTACAAAAAGCCAATTCCGAAACCTTCCAAAATCCGAGCCAAGGATGATTTCATCACGCTGCCACTTCAGACTGAACTGAAGATCCGCATGTATGAGTCGATGCGCGATTCCGGCATGAAGAAAGCCGAACTGGCCCGTAAAATGAAATTGCACCGACAGGAAATTGAACGTCTGCTGGATTTTGAACAATCGACAAATCTGGCACGATTGGAGTTGGCCTTTGCCGCCCTCGGCAAGCGCATTCACATTGAAGTGGCCGACGCCGACTAAACCATTGCTGATTTCCGTCATCATTCCCACACGCAACCGGCCGGATTATCTTGCAGAAGCCGCAGCGAGTGTTTTGGCCCAGTCCCATGCGAAGCTTGAACTGATCATTGTCAATGACGGATCCACCCCTGTCATCTTGCCATCGGATCGACGCATTCATGTTCTGGAAAGTGGCCAGCGCGGTGCCGTTCCCGCCCGCAACTTGGGTGTTGGGGCTGCCAGAGGTGAAGTCATCGCTTGGCTCGATGATGATGACGTCTGGACTGATACGGAATTTCTCGCTACGGCTGCTGCAACCCTGTCATCCCCTGCCGACTTCATCTTCGCCGATGGCACCTTGGTGTACCCAGATGGAAAAACCCGTCACAGCTTTGCCAAAGATGCTGATGCGTTATCCCTGACCAAGGACAATACCATCCTGATCTCCGCCGTGTGTTACAGAAAATCCCTCCACGATGAACTCGGATTTTTTGACGAATCCCTGCCCTATTATTGGGATTGGGATTGGTATCTCCGGGTCGCCCGAAATGGTTTTGCATTGCGCCGAATCAAAATGCCTGTCGTCGACATCCGCATTCACGAAAACAACATGTCAGGCCTTGCCAATGCCGATGCGCGTGCTGCCAACCTGAGTGATTTTACCAAAAAACACCGCCTCGGAAAAATAGCTCTCAAGTCACATATTGACTTCGCCCGATAAAGAAAAATCGGCATAAACGGTTGTATCTGCTTGATAAATTTCGTGTCTGAAATCATTAACAAAGAGTTAACCGCAATTTACAAGGCTTTTCTCACTCGCGATTCAAAATAGGCCCGAAAATAAAGGGTTTTCACAATCGTTAACGTGTTGTAACAAAGTGAAATTGCTGATTCGCCAAACCTGTAGGAGAGAACCATGGTTGAAGAAAAAGTGCTCACCGTAGCGTTGTCAAAGATCGCTGCCGAGCTTGCTGAAAAGCATGAAATGTCAAAGAAGGGCATGGGCGAACTTCTGTCCAATTTCGTTGAACTCACCGTCAAGAATTTGAAAAAGGGCAACAAGGTCCGCATCACCGGCCTTGGCATTTTCCAGGTCAAGAAGCGCCCTGCCCGTTTGGGCCGCAACCCGCTGACGGGTGAGCAAATCAAGATCAAGGCTTCCAAGAAACTGGCCTTCCGCGCCGCCAAGGAAGTCAAGGAATCCATCTAAGCCATCCTCCCAAGACGTGCGTAACAAACTGGCCCCGCAGTGAAAGCTGCGGGGTTTTTTGTTTCTGGGACTTGCATTGGAGTATCGGTACAGATACATTCCAAGCATGGGGACTTTCAAGTCCGTTACATTTCTCGGTGACTCCAAGGTGAGACTGCGAGAGTTTCCGGATGGTGCTCGGCATGATGCCGGGCAGGAATTGCTGCGCGTTCAATATGGTGGCGAGCCACTGGACTGGAAGCCCATGCCCAGCATTGGAAAAGGCGTCCGGGAAATTCGTGTTTCGGATCGACCGGGAGAGTTTCGTGTCGTCTACGTCGCAAATATTGGGAGCGCCGTTTATGTGCTGCATGCATTCCACAAAAAGAGCCAGAAAACGCCGCAGCGCGAAATTGAATTGGCCAAGGCCCGCTTGGCGCAGATTGTAAAGGAAAACTGAGATGGAACATGAGACTTATGACAATGTATGGTTCGCGCTCGAAAAAACACCAGAGGACGCCATCAACATGACCATGCGCTCAGACCTCTTCATGGCAATTGAGAACACCGTGAAATCATGGCAAGTCACCCAAGCCGAAGCCGCCAAACGCCTCGGCCTGACGCGCCCCCGCATGAATGATTTGCTGCGCGGCAAGCTCAGCAAGTTCAGCCTGGAGGCATTGACAGCATTGGCCCATCGAGCGGGGCTGACGGTCAAAATGACGGTGAGGAAATCGCGAGAAAAGCTGGCGGCATAAAATCTTGCTTTGAAATGGTGAAACCTTCTCACCTGCCAGCCAATTGCAGGCCGCCGTTGGTACGGTTATTCGTACCACCAACCGTGTTGCACAAGGATTTCGGACATGAAAACAACAAGTCAAGTAGTAGTCATCGGCGGCGGCGTCGTCGGATGTTCGGTCCTTTACCATCTCACCAAGGCTGGCTGGAAAGACGTCGTGCTGGTAGAGCGCGATATTCTCACCTCCGGTTCCACATGGCATGCGGCGGGTGGTTTTCACACGCTGAATGGTGATCCCAATGTGGCGAAGTTGCAGGGCTATACCATCAAGCTCTATGACGAACTGGAAAAAATCTCCGGCCAGGCCTGCGGACTGCATCGTTCCGGCGGGCTTTTTCTCGCTGACACCAAGGAGCGTATGGAGTGGTTGAAGATGGCCCATGCCCGGGCGCGATATCTCAATCTGGAAACTGAACTTCTCACATTGAGTGAAGCCAAAAAACTCAATCCGCTGTTTGATGAAAAGCATTTCTATGGCGCCATGCTGGATGCTGCTGATGGCAATCTTGATCCTGAAGGCACCACCCATGCCTATGCCAAATCGGCTCGCATTGGCGGTGCTGAAATCTATCAGGGTACACGGGTGCAGGAACTCAAGCAGCGGGCCGACCACTCCTGGGATGTGATCACCGAGCATAATGGTTCCCGGGGCAATATCCACGCCGAGCACGTCGTGAATTGCGCTGGCCTCTGGGCTCGCGAGGTGGGCCGTATGGTAGGCATCGAATTGCCGGTCCTCGCCATGGAGCACATGTATCTGGTGACGGATGATGTGCCTGAGGTAATCGAATTCAACAAGCTGCACGGCAAGGAAGTCAGCCATATCATCGATTTCAAATCCGAGATTTACATGCGTCAGGAGCGCAACGGATTGGTGCTCGGTACCTATGAACAGGATTGCCGCCCATGGTCTCCCAAGAACACCCCCTGGGAATTTGGCCGCGAGCTCTTACAGCCTGATCTCGACCGCATCGCCCCCAATCTGGAAATGGGCTACCAGCATTTTCCGGCACTCGCCAAGGCTGGCATCAAGAAAGTCATCAACGGACCCTTCACCTTCACGCCTGATGGCAATCCCCTCGTTGGCCCGGTTCAAGGTGTGCGGAATTTCTGGTGCGCCTGCGGCGTCATGGCTGGATTTAGCCAGGGCGGAGGTGTCGGCCTCGCCCTGTCGCAATGGATGATCAACAACGATCCGGGCTTTGATGTCTGGGCCATGGACGTCGCACGCTTTGGCGAATGGGCCACCCGCAGCTACACCAATGCCAAGGTGCGCGAGAATTATTCCAAACGCTTTTCCATCCGCTTTCCCAACGAGGAACTGCCAGCCGCAAGGCCCCAGCAAACCACAGCGATTTATGACACGTTGCTGGCCCAAGGCGCCGTCATGGGCGATTCATGGGGCATGGAAACGCCACTATGGTATGCGCCAAAGGGCGTCGAGCCAAAGGACATTGTGTCTTTCCACCGCTCCAACGACTTTGCCCATGTGAAGGCGGAAGTGTTGGGCACCCGCAACGGTGTTGGCGTCACCGAGATTGCAAACTTTGCGAAATATGCATTCAAGGGCCCCGGTGCCGAAGCTTTCCTCTCGCACATCCTCACCAACAAAATGCCAAAGCAAGGCCGCATCATCCTTTCTCCCATGTTAAATCACGCAGGCAAATTGATTGGTGACTTTACGCTGGCCAAGGTTCGCGATGACTTGTTTTACATGTGGGGATCATCGCAAGCCCAGAAATATCACATGCGCTGGTTTGAACAGCACATGGCAACTGATGGCAGCGTGTCGATCAGCCGGCTGGACATGGGTCTGGTGGGCCTCTCCATCGCCGGACCAAGGTCACGTGATGTATTGCAAGCCATCACCGATGAAGATGTGTCGAACGCCAATTTCAAGTTCATGGATTTCCGTGAAATGGATGTTGCACGCTGTGCCGCCCTCGTAAATCGCGTCACCTATACGGGTGATCTCGGCTATGAAATTTGGGTAAAGCCGGAATATCAGAAGCGCCTCTATGAGGGGATCATGGCGGCGGGCAAAGCCCACGGCATCGTACATTTCGGCATGCGCGCCCTGCTCACCATGCGCCTCGAAAAAAACTTCCCGACCTGGTACCGGGAACTCCGTCCCATTTACGGTCCGTTTGAGGCAGGCATGGACCGCTTCGTTGATCTCACCAAAAATGAATTCATTGGCCATGAGGCTGCACGCGCTGAAAAAGCTTCAGGCGGAAAACTGCGCCGTGTTTCGATGATTGTTGAAGCTGGCGATGCCGATGTGCTGGGCGACGAACCGATCTGGCTCAATGGCAAAGTCGTGGGCTGGGTCACATCGGGTGGCTATGCCCACTACGTCGATAAATCCATGGCACAAGGCTATGTGCCGAAGGAGCTTGTGGGTGAAACCGGCTTCAAAATCGAAATCATTGGCGAGATGAAAAAGGCGACAATCATCACGGAGCCACCATTCGATCCAGAAGGGAAGCGGATGCGGGGGTAATGACCAAGTCAGTCGCTCCCGGATGGCGCACGATGGAGGTTTTTGCCTGACATTGGTATTTGTGCTAATGAAAAGTCATGACCCGCGATGAAATCATCATTGAACTCAGAAAACGTGCCGACCGCCTGAAAGCGATGGGTGCCACCAGTCTCTACGTGTTTGGTTCCCGCGCAAGGGGTGACAACAGGCCCGATAGTGATTTGGATTTGTTCATGGATTATGATCCGGCACACGTGAAATCTTATCTCGACTTTATCGGGTTCGAACTTGATCTACGGGATGAGTTTGGCATTGAGGTCCATCTGGCAGGGCGTGAAGACATTCAACCTTCAGCGAGGCCAAGCGCTGAAAGTGACGCGATCAGGGTATTTTGATGCAACTTGCGCCGATAGGCAGGATTGACCTTATTATAGTTGAACTCGACTTTCAGGTTTCCCATATCGCGCCCGTTCCATTTATTGCATTTTCCACCAATCCCATCTTGACGAGAGCAGCTTCCTACTCGGTGCAAACTATTTCGGAAGCCGTCCGACACTTGCCAAGGCAATGGACAGATGAATTCGATGAAGTTGAATGGCGTGAAATTCGCGGTATCGGAAACGTCACGCGGCACGAGTATGCAAGTTTACGACTGCGTGTCATCTGGGAGATTGCAACTGAACGTTCAGCGGAATTAAAAGTTGCCATGCTGGAAATGAAACGACGACACACCCTTTGATTTTTAATTCTCACGCCGACGCAGTGTTCGTGAAGATGCAGGGGAGACTATCAAATGTCTAGGCCACCCTGCCGTAAAACCCAATCTGTTCTTCTCGCGTGAATACGACTCCCGGTTTTTCGTAATAACTGAACACCGCGATCATGCGTTCGCGGCTCCCTCGCACAGTAGACACCTTGTGCGC
>JANONM010000628.1:0-3733 GCA_031420855.1 Hyphomicrobiales bacterium | reverse complement strand
CAAATCCCGCCCGGCCTTTCGATCTCTGCTGGCCGATTACGTGCCGGGTTTCACCCCCAAATCGCACTACGCCAATCTGGATTTCTGACAGGCAAGCGGGGGGGCGGTCTGTCAAAACCGGCAACCCTAGCCTGACCCAGCCCCGAATGGTGCCGAACAAAACAACTTCATAGAGCTCTTGTCAACAAAGGTTCTTTGAAATTCATCAGACGATTTTGGATGTGAAAGTGGTGCGCTGAAGGGACTCACTTTTGGCTTGTAATATATTGATATTCAATGAGAATATATTTTGCATTTTGCATGATACCCCCAATAATACCCCCAAATCGGTTTGGTGCCCTGATTTTCCAATGGTCAGAACCGAGCTTGCCCCAAGTTAGGCGACCAACTTACACTAGGTTCGTGGTCATAAAAAACTCCGAGTAGACGTCCTCGGCCAGAGAGTAAAGAAAGTCTCGGAAAACTGGGGAGCACATATGGAACTGATGGTCTATCTCTCCCCAAGTTCCTCGAAGAGTAGATCAAGCGCGGTGTTTGTTGCATCCAGTTTAGAAACCTTGTCCTGCACTTCGATGTTGTTCATGTCTAGATGAATGAAGGCACCAGCTTTCTCCCTGATCAGCTTAATGCAACCAAAAAGCCCGCCATGCCGCTTGGCAAACAATGAAAGGCCACGAGCTTTATAAACATTGTCCGCAAGGTTTGGATCGTGTGGCTCAAGAATGTCGATGACTGGCACTCCATCGGCTATCCGAATGACCAGCAAATCGGGAAACATCGACTTCCATTCTCCGGCAATTTCATATGGCATTTCAAAGGACCAAGGTCTGCGGTCCAAGTTGCGGAACCATGCCAAAAATCCCTCGCCTCCCATTTCCGCGTCGAGAACGCGTGCCTCCCAGGAGTTGAGCACAGCTCTGAAGCTGCCGTCATCGTCGCAGTAAAGGTGCTTCTGTCTTGCTGTCACCTCTGTTTCACGCCGAAAATCGATGGATTCGGGTGGCCGCCAAGTTATTGCCTCAGGTTCCTTAGCCGCTGATCTGAGCCGCTCGTAACCCGCGCGGGATTGTTCGTGTAATTTGTCGATGGCAGAGCGATGTTGCTGGTACAACGCACGGAATGCCTGTTCCGACTTCTTTTCGATGGCATCGCGGCAAGCGGGGCTGGCGGCAAGTGCGATGACTTCAAGTTTCACGTCATGGCCGTCCCGAACAATGTTTTCGGCGTCCTTTCTGTAAAGCTGATGGAGGCCATGGCCTTGACCAATTACCCGTCCGGCCTCCTCATACTGACGGTCTATGTCCATATCGGACGCATCAACCGTGTATTCTTCTTGCCCCTCGGCCAATCCGGTCAGACCTGCTACGATCTGTGTGCGAATTCCGACCTTGGTGAACCTTTCACGCGCTTTGTCTAGCTGCCCAGAAGCCTGTAGCGCCTGCACCTGCTCTGTCATCCAATCTACGGCAGCGGTCTTGCCTTGGTCCCAAGCGCCCATGGCTATGCCGTCCATCGTCAAGCGGCGCGCAAATTCTTGATAGCGCCGAATGTTGTTTTGGGCGCGGACGGCGTTCACCCGATATGTCACCAAGTTTGCGGCTTCCAGCATGTCAAATACATGGGCCAGCGCCTTGTTTCGTTGCAAAGTCACAAGCTTGGAAGCTTCGCCCGTCACCGCTGGCAACATGTCTTCGCTGGCTTGCAGCGCGCTGATGACCTGCTTGACCGTCTCGGTGTTGAAGTTCGGCACGAACAAATGCACGTCATTTAATTCAGCATAACTTTCAATCCTTCGAGCGAGTGGCGTGCGGACCATACGGCCAAGAAGCTGAGCAATATAAGTGTGGTCTTGCGCCGCGCGGAAAGACATCATGACTTCAGCGCGAGGGCAGTCCCACCCTGTCGAGAGCGCCATCTTGAAGAATACCACTGAAGCCTTCGGATCATCGTCGATCCTTGATGGCTCAAGGTATCGGATTGCGTAGCCGCCAACGTCCAACGCGCCTTTGTCCATTAAGGAATGGGCAAGTTCGGCATCTTTCAGCTTGCGGCCAATCCCGTCCTCTACCGCTTTGATGGCATCGGCAAGGTTCGTTTTAGTCGGTGTCCCGTCTTCAACCTGAATTACCAGAATTGGGCGAACGGGCCTCTCATTCTCTTCATCGCAATATGCTGACCATTGATCCGACATCTGCTTCCAGCGGCGCGCGGCTTCTTCCAATATGCCCAACTCGGCGTTGGTTTCATTCATCGGATGGTGGATCAGCATACGCGCTTTGATCAGACCGGACTCGCGGACGTGATCGACCGGCACTCTGACCGGGTGGTGAATATGTTCTGTTTCGGCCAGAAGCTCTGTGAATCGTTTTGGCGTGGCGGAAACTCCGATGATCAGGGGCATCTTGATCAAACCGCTGTCTTTGTTGCCCTTGATGAATTGCTGCACAATCGACTGTGCAGCCGCATTGCCACGCGCACTAGCCATGCCGCGATGGGCTTCATCGATCACCACATAAAAACGGTCCGGGATGGCCCGTGCCGTGTTGCTGAAGGTCTTCCAAATTGAAGTTTGCCGCCCGTCACCTTCTTTTGACAAAAGTCGGTCACCAGCCAGCTTCTGAGTGTTGATGAAATAGATTCGCCCGCCCTGCAGCTGTTCTTCGTCAAAGGTCGAGTCAATCGTTTGTAGCTGTGCGACGCGATTGACCTTGTCTGATTGGCGTTCGATCTTGCGCCGGGTCTGTTCATTCAGTTCCGGGTTGTCCGACACCCAAAGGATCACCGCATCGGGCTGTGGTTGCCAGTCCAGCGGCCATTCCAACTGATCGTCCGGCATATCCAATATGGCCTCAAACAAAGCCGTCATGATGACCGTCTTGCCGCTTCCTGTTGGCGCGGCAAGGGTGATGGCTTGGGGCGTGTCGGGCGAGGCCGCCGGTCTGGCGGCAAGAAGGCGTTTTCGCAGGTTTTGCAGCGCGTCCTTCTGGAAATCGAACAGCTTGATCTTCATGCCGCACCCCCGGTCAAGCGAGTTGCCGCATCAGCCCGCGTGTTAATCGTGAAGTTCACCAGATAGTCGCGGTATAGCTGCACAAACTCCACCGCCGGGCTGTCCGCTGCAAGCGTGCTGCGCAGATCAGCGGAAAGGGCGCGAAAGGCTTCTTCCGCATCGGTGACGATAAAGATATGCCGCAATTGCTTGCGGTCTTGTAGGGCCTGCTGGAAGGCCGAAACGCGGGTCTCGTTGAGAAGCACTGCGAACGGGCTGCCTTCGGGAATGAGGAAATCGGGCAACGGGCCTGCGGGCAAGGTGGGCGCTGGGCCGATGGCCCCGGCCTTCATCCACAGCAGGGGCAGGATTTCGCGGAAGGCCGCGCCAAGCTCCACCCGGTCCTTCTCAAGAAAGTCGAGCTTGAAATAGGCGACGTTGGCAGGAAAGCCCGCCGACATGGGCCGCTTTTCTTCCTCTTGCACGATCAGCGGGCCTAAGAGGTCATCAACCTGGGCTTTGATGGCTTTGAACTGCTTGTCATCGGCGGCCACGATATAGAAGTCGGTGATGTGGTCTTGTTCATCCAAGGCGTCCAACCATTCGGCGCCTGCATCGGGGTCGAACAGGACGGATGCCTTGTGATCCTCGGACACGATGAACCGGCAACCGGGCGTGACGCTGTTCTGCGGCAGGGCATAGATCATACGGACAAAGGCCAGCTTCTTATTCTGGACAGACTTT
>JANONM010000627.1:0-12399 GCA_031420855.1 Hyphomicrobiales bacterium | reverse complement strand
CAGCGACAGAGATTGCCCGCGATCTGGTCAAGAACGCATTGGCGTGTCACCACACCGTCGCGGTGATAAAGCCCGAACAGCGACATCACAAATCCCGGCGTGCAAAAACCACATTGGGATCCATGCAGATCAACCATCGCCTGTTGCACCGGATGCAACACGCCATTTGTCGCAAGGTCATCGACCGTCACAAGCTCCTTGCCGTGCAGTTGTGCCACCAGCAGGATACAGGCATTCACAGGCGCATAAACCAGTTTCCCCTGTCGCAACTCCCCAAGCACCACCGTGCAGGCCCCGCAATCGCCCTCGTTGCAACCTTCCTTGGTGCCCTTGGATTTCTCTTCCAGCCTCAGATAATCCAGCACTGTTTGAGTGGGATTGGGCAGCGCATGGGCGACGATCTTGCCCCGTCTTAAAAAACCAATGTGACCCCGGCTTGTCATGGTCAGCTGCCGCGATAGGTTGAATAGCCGAAGGGTTGCAACAACAGCGGCACATGAAAATGCTGGCTGGCATCGGCAATGCCAAAGCGGATGGGGATGACATCGAGAAACAGCGGGTCAGTTGAACCCAGCACAGCGGCATGCTGCTGGCGCAAATAATCTCCCGCCCGGAATCGCAGTTCATATCTGCCCGCCCTGAAGGCTTCGCCTTCCAGCAAAGGCTTGTCGGCACGACCATCCAGATTTGTCACAATGGATTTCAAATGCTGTGGCGGCTCGTCCATGCGCCACAATTCGATTGTCAGACCCGCCGCCGGCCTGCCCAAAGCCGTGTCAAGAACATGCGTTGTCAATTTACCCATGAAACAAACCTATCACGCAAAAATCCGCTTCGCCATGGGGGCAAGTTCAGACTACGGGCGGTGCCAGAGTTTGGGCAACTTGCCGCGCTGCAGGATGTAGAATTCGCCCGCATTCATTTTTTGCCAGTCACCAGCAACCCCATCGGGCCACAGCACGCGCACTTCAGTTGTCGTTTGTCCGCCAAGACCAAAATGCCACCAGCCCACACCCCCGCTGACATGCCCACCACCGGAGGTGATTTCACGGCGCAAAACCTTGTCGCCAAATTTGGTTTCGATCCAAGACCCGAGACCGTCGCGGTTTGTGCCTTTTTGCAGCAACTTCAAGCCAATCCAGTTGCCAGCCAAAGTCGTGGCATTGCGCCAGACCTGAGCCGGACCATTGCGATTGACCACCACCAGATCAACCAGGCCATCCATGTTGAAATCGGTGACGGCAGCCCCGCGTGATTGCAAGACGCTGGCCACACCAGCCTTGTCAGCCATTTCAACAAACTGGCCATCAGCTTCCTGAACCAATAAATTATTGGGATCCTGCATGGCAAAATCCGGCATTTCCCAGACATTGCCCTTGGCAATGAACAGATCAACCCGCCCGTCATTGTTCACATCTTCAAACTGCGTATGCCAGCCGGTGGAAGGTTTGAGATCATCACCTATAAAAGGTCGATGCGCCGTCACCCCCCTGGCAAAAGCCACATCCTTGTAGGTCGGTTGCAGTTTGGCGCCATCGCCGGGAGCAGCAAGGGTTTGCAGTTTCTGGTCCGCCATGCTGGTCAGAAAATATTCGGGAAAACCATCGAGATCCACATCATGTCCGGCGATGCCCATGCCCCAGATGCGCAAGAACTTCCAACCCTCTTTCTCGCTGTAAAGTTCTGGCATCTTGCGGGGTAAGATTTTCCACAGTTGTTCCTGTCCGCCTTCGTAATATTCCCGGTCATTGGAAACCCGAAGCGACGGCGTGCCAGAACGGTTCCAGTCCGTAAACAACATGGAGAGGGGACAAAAACTCGGGGTTAACGCCAGAGGTGCGGCAAAACCATTTCCTTCCGCATCAGGCCGGTGCAACCAATTGTCAGTGCAGGATCCCCAAGGTGAAACTTCTTCAGTGCGATTGATGTAGTTGCCCACCGCAAGGCTGGGCCAGGTCGCAGCTTTTTCAAATGTGGCGGCAAAAGCCGTTGACCAGCCATCACCACCCGCAAAATTCCACGCTTCATTGGCCCGTTCGAATTGGCAATTGCCCAGCCCGCGCATGACAATGTTTTCGCCAACCCGCAACAGCATCACATCGGTAATACCGTCACTGTCAATATCAAGCCCATAGGCACCCGTGACGTCCTCAAATTCCAGCCCGGATTTTTCGGCCACGAATTTCAGGCTCTCACCCTGCATGCTGGTGTTGCGGTAGAATGTTGCCGGGTTTTCACCCCCGGCCAAAAGCATGTCCGTGAAACCGTCGGCATTGCAGTCAAATGTGGCAACGCCACCGCCCACAATGAATTCCCAGGCCCCGGCGTAGGTACTTGTGACACCGCTGGTTTTGGTTTCATCAAGATAGCGCGGAACCATCAAGGCTTCCCCGCCAAGGGCGTGGGAAGCCAAGAGGGCCACACCAACAAGTGAAGCTGTAAGTCGCATGCCTATCTCCGGGTCTTCAGTTTGGCTGCAAACGATCCAATGCAGCGGCCCTGCTCCAGACCGCGCTCAATCGCATCCCGAAAATGGATGCCGCCATAGAGCCGCGATATCCCCGCCTCTTCAGCAGCGGCCCAGAAACTGGCGAACTTGCGGAGCGGCAATCCATCCTTCTTGTGGGTGTCATCTTCGAAAGCAAAATTTTCACCGAACATTTCTGTCAGCACCACGGCCGCAGCGCCTGACTGTGTGCTGTGGCCAGATGGAAATTCCGGAAAGGGTGGTGTAATCAAAACCGGTTCCCACGATGGATCGATGAGCTTTTTGATATAGGTAACAGGCCGCAAGAGATTGTGGGTGAACTTGCTTTGCCAGCAGCCAATGAAGGCATCAGCTTCGGCAATGCCCAGCCGAGCCAGTACGTCCACCTGCTTTTCAATATCCACCTTGTCGCGTTTGAAAAGTTGCAGGGCAATGGAAATCCAGTGACCGGGCGGTGTGGGTGACAACATGGGATCATCCGACCAGAACCGCGCGATGGCCCGTTGTTCAGGTGTGAGATTTTTCTTGACCGTCACAACTTCCAGGGCCTCGTTGAAAAATGCCGAGGCCGGGTCTTCGCTGAAGGCAACGCCAGGCGCTATGGCGCAGCTTGTCCCCAGCGGCATGGCGAATGGCCTGTTATTGCCCCAATCCGGCAACAGCGGGAATTGTTGTTGACGGATCAGACTGCTGGGTTGCCAATCACCAGGTCCCTTCTTGATCTCGAAACGCAGGGGAAACCCCATGTTGGCGATGACAGCGCCGCCATCATTCTGTGACCACAGCAACACCTGCTCGGCCAGCAGTTTTCCATGGTCTTCGCTGCGCTCGATGACATCTGCCGCGACGTTGACATATGTTGCATCACGCAGTTTGGCAGCAATCGCCGCCATGGCCCGTTGCCCCGTGGGACCTGTGTTGTTGAAATGTTGTTGCACCGCATATTCCAAAGCGCTGTGCAGCACAATGGCATCATCATAGACCAACCCGTCGGTTCGGCGCGGTAAGGCTTCGAGCCCATTGAGTTGGCCCACAAGGCTGTTCAGGTTGTCTGCACCACTGGCCACAGCTTCAAAACCTGTAACGCCGAGATAGGCAAACGAGCGGCTGGCAACCGGTGGAGAATAGGTTGGCGTATGGCGCACCAATTCCAATACAAGGCTGTACCAGCCCGCCAATACAGCGTCACTGCGCCCCTCGGCCCGTGCAAACCCGGAAGTCAGCTGAAACATGATGGTTGCCAAGACAAGATATCTGAAGGGGTGGAAAACTGCCATGGTAGAACTCCAAAAATCACCGCCAGCCCCTATACTGATTATACTTTCCAGACAATAGTCGGGCAGTGCCAGTGTTCCGGTGCTGCCTCCTTCTCATGGCGGAAACAGTCGAAATCGGAGAGGGGCTTCAATTTTTCATGTCGGGTTCCAAAAGAGTAAATCGGGCGGGTTTTGAATTAGCCAAGTCTTAACCTTGAACTGAAGCCAATGCCGCAGTGCTGTCGATTGTCAAATCACCGCATCAACCTTAACCGGGATTTTACCAGCCGCCCTTAACCCTTCAGAGCATTGGAAAAATCAGGCCGTGGGAGTCTGACCCTTGGGATTGCCATGAGCCTGACCACACTCAATCTGCCGACTACATTGGCAACATCTGCCTTGGTTTCATACGTGCGAGATGTACTATCAGCCACAGTTGCAGGGTTCCGGACACACCGCCTCTTGTATGCGATTGCCTTTGCCACCTATGCGCTGGGTATTCTGGAATGCCTCAGGCTGGGGCTGCCCGTCAACTTCAGTCTCGTTGCCGTCATTTCAGGCACCACCGGCCTGTTTCTGTCATTGACCATCGCCATCTGGCTGATTTGCCGGTTTATCAAACTCTGGTGGACTGGTTACCAAGGCAGTCCGGGCCTCGCGCTTGCCCAAACCCTGGCCAACGACATCATGCCACCGGGGCGGGTTTCCAACACCCTGCACGCCATACTGGTCAACGGCATTTTTTTCATTGGCTTCCTCGCCATCAAGAAGTCGATTCCTGTGGTCAACGGCAGTTTTGCCTGGGACCAGACCTTCATGGAAATGGATCGGACCTTGCATTTCGGCTACCTGCCCCATGAATGGCTGCAACCCCTGTTGGGCTCCCAACTCGGCCTGTTCCTCATCAACCTGAATTATAATCTTTGGTTTGTCGTTCTCCTCGGTTGTTATTTCTGGTTCGGTTTTTCCAGGCGGGACAGCTTCCTCAGACAGCGCTATCTTACGGCCTATATGATGGCCTGGTTTTTGGGAACCTGTGTATTGGGTACATTGCTCTCATCAGCAGGCCCGTGTTTTTATGGCTTCGTGACCGACGGCAGCAATCCCTACGGCGACCTGATGACAAATCTCCGTGCTGCCAATCAAGTCTATCCCATCTGGGCCGTACCCACCCAAGACACCCTGTGGCAAACCCATCTGGCAGGCCATGGTGATGTGGAAGGTGTATCGGCCATGCCATCCCTGCATGTGGGATCCAGTGTCTTGTTTGTTTGCCTCGCCTTTGGTTGGGGAAAACGCTGGTTCATTTATTTTACCATTCCATTCGCGCTCGCCATTTTTGCAGGTTCCGTGATGCTGGGATGGCACTATGCGGTCGATGGCTATCTGGGCGGGCTGGTGGCCTGGTTCAGCTGGTGGCTGGCTGGCAAATTGCACAAAGGCCTGTTGGAAAATCCGGAGTCCCTGAAATGACATCAATCAGCCTCGACAGCCCAACCTCAGCGCCACAAAATTATTTGCAGATATTGTTGTTGGGGTTTCATGGCAATCGCCTGCTTTATGGCTTTGCCCTGATTGTCTGCGCCACTGCCATCACTGAAGCGCTGGTTTTGCAACTCCCTCTCGACTTTGCCATGGTGCTGATATTTTCAGGGCCTGTGCTGCTCGTGCTCGCGATCATGATCCTTTTGGGCCTGCTCATGGAAATGCTCCGTCTCGCCCGCGCTGGGCATCAAGGCAGTGTGGCGGTCGCGCTCTTTCACAAATTGCGCGACGACTATTTCTCGGCACCCCGCGTCTCCAATGCACTGCATGCCTTCCTGTTCATGACGCTCTACATGGTGGGCTATACCTTCATCAAGAAAGCCATTCCCACAGCCCATCCATTCGCCTGGGATGAAGCCTTTTTGCAAATGGACCTCGCCTTGCATGGTGGCGTGCATCCCTATCAATGGCTGGCCCCCCTGCTCAACAGCCCGTGGATCACCTTCATTCTCAACCTCAATTACAACATTTGGTTCTTCGTGATGTTCATCCTGTGGTTCTGGCAAGGTTTCGCGCGCCACGACCACAAACTCCGCCAACATTTTCTGCTGGGCTTCACCCTGACCTGGTTCATCGGCACCTGTGGTCTCGGAACACTTTTTTCATCTGTCGGACCTTGCTTCTATGGCAGGCTTTATCCGGGTCAGGATGTCTATGCGCCCCTCATGGCCTGGCTCACCCATGTCAACACGTTGCAACCCATCTGGGCGCTGGATGTGATGGATGAACTCTGGAAAAACTATGAAACCGGCAAAGGCCTGGTCAATGGCATCTCGGCCATGCCCTCCATGCATGTGGGAACCTCCATCCTGTTTGCCATTCTGGGCTTTGCCTCGGGCAAGCGCTGGCTGGGCTGGCTGCTGACCCTGTTTGCCACATTGATCATGCTGGGTTCCGTACACTTGGGCTGGCACTATGCCATTGATGGCTATGTCGGAGCAATCGTGGCAGTCCTCGGCTGGTGGTTGGCAGGCAAACTGGTGGACTGGGACAGGTGTGCAAGGGGCGTTGGTCCAGCTTGACAGCAGATCGCCAAAGTGTGATCGCCCGATACGCTATCGCAGTGAATAACTGGTGCCGAGTTCGAGCTTGAGACGCAGGCTCAACACATGTCGCTTTTGCTTTTCCTCATTCACCCCATAGGCGTAGGCACCGGTGATGGACCAGTCGGACGAAGGCAGACCAAGGCCGGTTTCGGGATCATAGGCAATCGCAAGTTCAGCCAGTCGCTCTGAACGTGGGAGACCCGCCCCCGTAATGGATTGCCGGGACAGGGCAGCAGAATATGTAAAGGCATCGGTCACATAGGCGGCTATCCCCGTCAAGATCAACGCATCAACGGGATTGCTTTCGAAGTTTTTGATATAGGCCGCCTCCGTCATCAGCCGCAATTCGTGCTCGCCCAAATCGAAATTGCTTTGCAGGGCACCAAGCAAGGCCAATTCATTGCGCGGGATAATATCTTCATCAACCTGATCTGTTGTCTGTACGCCGTAACGTTGATAGCGGGCTCCCAGCCTGTAGCCAAACTGGCCATCTTCTTGGCAGTCGCCAGCTTCGGCTCCAAAACACCCGTCAAGCACCAGCGACAGGGATGAAATCCCCGTGCTGTTTCCCGCTCCACCGTCTGAAAGTTTCGGCACCGGACGGTGCTTGATCCAGGACTTCGCCAGGAAACTCCGGTCCATGCTGAATGCTGTTCCGGTGAGTGAATGGGAGTAACCGGCCAGATTAAAATCCACGGTCGCTGCCATGCCAAGGCTCTCGTTCATGTCGGCATTTTCGGCCAAATCCGCGGCAAAGACGCCGTCACCAGCTTCAGATGCAAGGCTGAAAACGGGGTCAATTGTTCCGGCCGTCAGCGTCAAGGGTTCAAAACTATATTCGGCATAGAGTTCGCTTTGAAAGAGGCCGAGGCCTGAGAAAACCGGGTTCCTGCCCAAGGCAGGTTCGACCACCTGTTCAAGATTCACAACACTGACGAGTTTGAAATTCTCAAACGGCAACAAGTATGACTCAACGCCAATTTCGGGAAGCAGAGAGTTGGCCTTGAGGGTGTTGGGCGAGGCAGAAAAAATACTGTCACCGTTCAACCCGACGGTTATTTTACTGCCAACACAAGGTGCTGTGCAGTCTTCGGCCATGGCTGGTATCAAACCGCCGACCAGTACCAGTGTTGCAACCACGACACGACGCAGGAAAACCTCCCGAACCAGGGTTTAAGAACCTATTTCAGACTATACGTGCGCCGCCGCATTTTTCTTTCAAAAGGCCCGCCACTTCAGCGGGCCTCCTGAAAACCAAGCTTCAATCGTTGCCGACCTTGACCAGTTCGACCCGCGTCTTCTTGGTAAGATGCACCGAAAGCGCCTGTCCGCCAACAGCGGGGCAGTAATATTTGTTTTCCTTGGCATCCGCCTCCAGCGGCGTCCATTCATAGACCATGATGCAGTTTTTAAACGTTCCAGCGGCGACCTTGACTGTCAATCCGGTTTCCTTCACTTCGGCCATGTCTTCTGCCTCACCGGCATAATATTCCATGCGGTAGCTGTCACCGACAACTTGTTTGCCCTTGATCCACACCCCCGGAAGTGCACCCTTTTCACCAGCGATCCAGCCGCCATCGTGATCGAGGAATTTGCCATCCTTGTAGTTGTCAACGACTTCGCCAAAATACCACACGCTGCCGTCTTTGTGTTGCGCCAGATAGTCGTTGGTTTCCTCCACCAGCTTGTCATCAACAAACACCCGGTCATTGTAGACCACCGTGTCAACACCCATGATCTTGCGTGTTTCATTGCGGATGCGGATTTCGATGCGCTCCAGTCCGTCTTTGGTTTTCGCCTCATAAACCATCAGCTTGCCAACCGGCAGGTTGAACATCGGGTTGTTGATGGTGGTGGAAAACTCCGCCGGAATGATGCTGGGTTTGTAGTCCGCCGCCATGGCGCTGGTTGTGGTCAGACCACAAGCAATCACGAACGCAAATGCTGCGTGTTTCATATCACTCTCCTGATTTTGCTCCAAAACCCTGCATCGGGTTTCATTGGAGTCTACGGCGCCAGAAGCGGTTTTCTTTCAAAAGGTCAATCAAATTCAGATATCATCCGTGCACGGAAGGTGTCAGGCCCGGTCTGCGACCCTTCAAGCGCAACATCGCCCACCTCGGCAATCGGACTGTCGATTTTGCTTTCGGCGGCTGAGATGTCAACCAGCCATGATTTCTGCCTGAAATCCAACAGCCTGATGCTTCCATTTCCCAAATCTTCCACAACAGTGCCGCCAAGCTTGCCCTGTTCTGGCCTGCTCCATTCGTCAAAGGGAACATAGGTCGAGGCGCGATAGGCATCGAAGCGTGATAGCAGGAAACTGTGGACCGATTGGCCAGCAGCATTGGCATGCAACAGGATTCCCGTCAGCAGGCTTGCACCCAGAACGGCCGTGGCGAGATGACCGGACTTGTATCGAAAGCCGCGCCGTGTATGACGCAGGCCAAATGTGGCGCTGGCTGCCAGCAAAACCGCCAGCAGCAGCCACAGCACAGGCAACAGCAGCAGGGCTTCACTGTAATGGATATTGTCGAGGATGCGCCATCCCGTGGCGAAGTAATCCGAGATCACAAACAGCAGGACTGCAATGTTAAGCCCGCCAAAAACCACTGAAACCAATGCCAGGGCCCAGAACACCGAACGCTTGGCAAGGAATTGATAGGCCGGTTTGGGCACCAGACGCTGTGACTGGATGGTCTCCAGGATTTTCCGTTCAAGGTCAGTCATGGGGCTCCCCCAGTGGTTTCAAAAATCTCGCGCAGCCGCGTCAGGCCGCGCTTGAGCAGCGTGGCAACAGTACCGGGCGGCAGTCTCAGGATTTCAGATATGTTATCGTAGCTTTGGCCTTCGAGATAGCGCAGCACCAACACATCGCGGTATTTGGCATCCAGTGCCGCCAGTGATTTTTGCAGTTGCTCGAAACTGCGGTTCTTCCAATAGAGACTGGCGGGGTCGTCAGGATCGGCGACATGTTCGAGAAAGAATTGCGCATCTTCGCCTGACACCAATTGGATGCCAGCCGAAGACTTGCGCAGCATGCTGACCGATTCATTGTGGGCAATACGATAGAGCCAGGGCGCAAAGGCCCTCGACTGGTCAAAGTCATTGAGGTTGAGGTAGGCCTTGATGAAGACATCCTGCAGCACATCATCCGTGGCATGGGCCCGACCTGCCAGTATGCGCCTGACATAACGCCGCAACTTCGCTTCATGACGGCTGATCAACCACCCATAGGCGTTGGCGTCGGCGAGTGTGGCGCGCACCAGTTCTGCATCGGAGAGTTCGACCATCTGGGATATCATACGCGCCACAGCGCCTTATTCTTTCAAGTTTTTCCGCCGTGTCAGCTTGAGGCCAGACCAATCCGCGTCAACGGCGCAGATTTTGATGTCCGGTTTAAAGTCGAGTTTCTTCCACAGGGGTGTGCCGGAATAACCTGCAGCTTGGTTAGCCTTGGCCACCATCAGCAACATATCCTGCTGCTGTGATCCCGGCCATGGCAGCAATTTCATCATTGTCAGATGTGTCGCCTGAAACCCCGACCGCCCCCAGAATGCTGCCATCGGTTGCCTTGATCAACACCCCACCCGGCACTGGCACAATTCCGCCCGCGATGGCAGAAGCAGCGCCAGCAAAAAAGTGCGGCCGCTCCTTCGCCAGTTTTTCAAGCCCCCGCGTTCCCATGTTGAAAGCCAATGCCCCCTGCGCCTTGGCCTTCGCAATATCAAACCGCGCGAGGGAAGAACCGTCAGCAATGGATGCCGCCTTCACCGTGCCCCGCGCATCGAGAATGACAATACCGAGGGGTTTGAACGAAGCCGATTTTGCATGGGCGAGGGCTTGGGTGACAATGATTTCAGCTGACGTGAGGGTGAGGGACATGGAATTTGCTCTGCGGGGTTAAGTGTGTTGATTGGCTATCCAGCCATTAGACTCCAATCGGTCAAAAGCAATTCCGATTTGTCGGGTTGAGAAGCGCTTTTTGTGATCGTTCCAGCCATGAACCCGATCAGACGCTTCATCGGCGCTAGATGCTCCCTCGTGTCTCACCACCCAATGCACAGTCGACAGCAATTCGAGACCGAACGGTGTTTCAAAACCTTCAACAAGTTTACCTACCCGATCAAAACGCGACACTGTATCCTGATTGTCCGATAAATAAGTTTCAGCTTCCTTGACTGCTCCTGGTACGAGTTCCAGTTCCTTGTCCGGGTTGTCCCCACCGTCGGCGTAGCCTGATACAAGGTGTCCTTCGATTGCTTTGAGTACGTGGCTCAAGTTATTTGCATAGGGACCGTAATGTGCTTTCTCATATTTTAGCCGCAGCGGTTCACCCGCTTCCTGCATGAAGTACATAAGCTTGTGGATCTCAAGCAGACTCACGGACGGGTCCATCAGACCACCAAGGTATCGGTACATCAAGGCCACAAGTGCTGCACGACCTGCTGTCATGTCTGGCACTTCACGCGCTTTGAAATTGGCTGGGGTGCCATTGGGTTCAACCATCCCGCCGCGCAGATAATTGAAGTCCCGCCGTGCGCCCACGTGGCGGGGCCGCACGTCAGACCAAACAAGACCACCAAGGCCGCTTCCAAGCGGGGGGATGGCAATCGACTTTATGCCGCGATTGCGAATTTGATCTGTCAGAGCAAGAAGACCAGAGTCGATGTCCTCCATCCGGCTCTTGCCGCGCCAATGGCGTTTAGTCGGAAAGTTGATGATGAACTTGGGGTTCGTTAGGGTGCCCGTTTCATAAACAAACATCCGGCCCGGCTGGACTTCCTCGCGGCGGCAGGCGGCTTCGTAAGCTTTATAGTTAGCCGGGAATGTTTCTTTGAACTGCAATGCAACACCACGGCCCATGACGCCAACACAATTCACCGTGTTGACGAGGGCTTCAACCTCCGCCGCCAGCAGGTCTCCCTTTGTAAATTCTATCATTGTCATCCTCCCCTAATAGTACCAGTCGCTGCACTTTTCGACCACTGGTCGATGTGCCGCGCCCTTGAGGGCGTCGGTTATGGAAGCCAGTACGCCAGATGGTGGCAACAATGGCTTGTCAAGGTACCCAATGCGCTCAATCAAATCCCATGGGAATTTATTTTTCAAAAGAAATTCAGCTTGCTTTGCTTCCTTGGTGTCCGGGTTTCGAAAGTCCCTGGCAGCAACTGCTTGCCAGTTTATTTCGGACAGTTCATTTACGCTTGATCTAAAGCTGGCGTAGGCCGCTCTCGCGTTTCCCAGACAAAACGCCCAAGGGTGGTTATTTTCTTCCGCCCATTCGATAGCTTTGAACAAATCTGCCTCGAGATGGATGATTGGTCCTTGCCCACCGCGATAAACCAAGTTTGGGTGATTGGCATACCAGATGATGTTTAGCATAACTGATCGCGGGCAGAAATTTAATGGTACATACTGACCAACGAATGTATGTGGGTGACAACCAACTTGCATTTCAAGACGAGCGGATTTTATGCTGGGCATACCAATGTTCGCAGGTGGCCCACCTCGCTTGTTCATCTCCGAATCTGACCAGAGATAGCCATCGCCCACAATCGACGCAAGATTGTTCACATGAACGATATGGTAGATTTTTGGTCGGTCTGGAACAGCCATCATGAAATCAAGAATCAGCGTTTTTGTACAGGAAATCAACTACCCTTGAAATCGAATACCCTTGCAGTTTCCCCACCCGTCGCATCGTCAAATTGATCCGGCCGCCATCTTTCAGCAGTGTCGAAGTCCCCGGCAAAATCCGGTCGATGCCGTGGAAACACAGACGTGACTCGCCGCCCATGACCAGCACATCGCCGGAGGCCAGTTTCAGGGATTGGGTGCGGCCGCCCCGTGTGGTGGCGCCCCAGCGGAAGAGGCCGGTGTCGCCCAAGGATACACTGACCACGGGGGCTGCAAAATCCTGTTCGTCGCGGTCCTGGTGCAAACCCATTTTGGCGTCGGCGTTGTAGAAATTGACGAGGCAGGCTTCGGCGGAGTGAGGGTAATCTGCAATGTCGGTCCATAGCCTGGTCAAAACCTCCGGCATGGCAGGCCAGGGTTCACC
>JANONM010000626.1:0-4308 GCA_031420855.1 Hyphomicrobiales bacterium | reverse complement strand
CCGAGGAGACGCGGGTTTTCTTCGACCGTGAACAATCGTCCCGTCTTTGCAACAGATGCCAACATGGTTTGTGTGTCGAGCGGCACCAGCGAACGCACATCAATCACTTCCGCATCAATGCCATGGTCTCGCGCCAGAATTTCAGCAGCTTCCAAAGCCCGGTGCACCATCATCGCCAAGGCCAGAATGGTGCAATCCCTGCCGGGCCGCAAAATCTTAGCGGTGCCAAGCGTGTCGACAATTTCACCGTCAGGCACTTCGCCCTTGGTGGCGTAGAGCGCTTTATGCTCGTGGAAAATCACCGGGTTGTTGTCGCGCACGGCGGCAGCCATCAAGCCAATTACATCAACTGGTGATGAGGGGGCCACGACCTTCAGGCCCGGAATCATCATCGTCCAGTTTTCAACCGATTGCGAATGTTGCGCCCCAAAGCGCACACCAGCACCGTTGCCAGTTCGAATGACGAGAGGACATTTGATCTGGCCGTTGGTCATGTAGGAAATCTTCGGCATTTCATTGGCGATATAGTCAAAGCATACGGCAATGAAATCCGAGAACATGATTTCAGCGATAGGGCGCAAACCCGTCATCGCCGCACCCATCGCAGCGCCGAGAATGGCTTGCTCTGAGATTGGTGTATCACGTACACGCAACGGGCCGAATTGTTCATAGAGACCAACCGTGGCTTTGAACACGCCGCCCGCCTTGGCCACGTCTTCACCCAAAAACACAACATTCTTGTCGCGTTGCATTTCCTGGGCAATGCCGCGGATCACCGCATCACGATAGCTCAGTTCCGCCATGCCCAGCCTCCATCGGCATAGACATCTGCCGTCAGCAATTCCACGGGGCAGGAGGGCGAGGCTTTGCAAAGCTCGGTTGCTGCTTCCACTTTGCGCATGCTTTCGGTTTCGATGGCCAACGCATCACTCTCGGAAATGCCAAACTCCGCCAGCCGCTGTTTGTAAATGATCAGGGGATCATGCTCTTTCCATTTCTCAAGTTCGCCGGGTGGGCGATATTTGCCGGGATCAGCCCGGGAATGTCCGGAGTGGCGGTAGGTCAGGCACTCAATGAGCGAGGGGCCATCGCCATTGCGGGCTTTTTCAATCGCGGCAGTTGCCGTGCGGAAAACAACATCAGCATCATTGCCATCGATGACAATCTTGGGAAGGCCATAGGCCGAGGCACGATCTCCAGCAGGGTTATGCACAGCAGTGACTTCATGGATCGGTGTGTATTCCATGTAGAGGTTGTTCTCGCAGACAAACACCACGGGCAGTTTCCAGATCACCGCAAAGTTCAGCGCCTCATGAAAGGCACCGATGTTTGTGGTGCCATCACCAAAGAAACACACCGTCACATCTTTCTCGCCCAGATACTGGGCCCGCCACGCAGAACCACAGGCAATCGGCAAATGCGCCCCGATGATAGCATAGGAACCCATCACCCCATGTTCAACCGACGTCAAATGCATGGAACCACCCTTGCCGCGCATCAGGCCAATATCGCGCAACATGAGTTCACCGAGCATGCCTTCCATCGGCACACCACGCGCCAGCGTATGGGCATGGCCGCGATAGGTGCAGAATGATTTGTCGCCCTTCTGCATGGCCACGCCAAAACCAGCGGCAATGGCTTCCTGCCCCAGTGACAAGTGGCTGGTGCCCTTGATCAGGTTTTGCAGGAACAGGTCATGGGCGCGTTTTTCGCAGTCGCGGATTTCGACTTGCAAACGATAAAGTTCAAGCCGTGTCTCCGGCCCGATATCGTCATTTGCCTTTGGGGTTTGTGTCGCCATCACCCGTCACATGCTGTTGTCGAATTGCATTTGTGGATGCCACTCTGCCAAAAAACCAGGCAGACAAATCTTTGAAAATTATCAAAATGATAATTTTTGATGATTTAGGCAAGCCGGCTTTGATTAGGATGCTCGCAAAGGCCACCGGCAGAATTCTGTAGAGATGGCTGAATAAAGGGAGACATGCAACATGAAGGCCGTGAGATTTCACGCCGCGAAGGATATTCGCGTTGAGGATGTGCCAGCGCCCACCAAGAAGCTCGGCGCCAACGATGTGCTGATTAAACCTTTGGTGACAGGCATTTGCGGCACGGATTTGCATGAATACATCGCAGGCCCCATCGTCACGCCTGTCACCCCGCATGTCTATACAGGTGTGACCAATCCGCAAATCCTCGGCCATGAATTCAGCGCCATTGTGGCCGACGTGGGATCGGCTGTTTCCAATGTAAAAGCCGGCGACCGTGTATCGATACAACCACTGATCTCGCCACGCGATGATTATTATGGTCGCCGTGGACTCTACCACCTCAGCGAAAAAATGGGCTGCGTCGGCCTCAGTTGGGCCTGGGGCGGTATGGGCGAACTGGCCGTGGTGAATGATTACAATGTTGCCGTTCTTCCAAACAACGTCAGTGACATTCAGGGTGCCATGATCGAGCCCGCAGCTGTGGCGGTTTATGCTGTTGATCGTGGCGGCGTGCAATCCGGATCAACAGTGCTGGTCTCCGGCGTCGGACCCATTGGGGCTCTTGCCTTGCTGGCCGTGCAAGCAGCAGGGGCGTCCCAAATATTCGTTGCCGAACCCAATGCCTTCCGCCGCAAAATGGCGAAGGACCTTGTGCCTTCCGCCATCATCATCGACCCGATGACGGAAAATGTCGCCGAGAAAATCCACGACATGACGGAAGAAGGTGTGGGCGTCGATGTGGCCATAGAGTGTGTGGGCCTGGAAGCCAGCCTCAACACCTGCGCTGCCTCCGTGCGCCGCCAGGGCAAGGTGGTGCAAACAGGTTTGCACATGAAGCCTGCCAGTATCGATGCCATGTTGTGGGCGTTGAAAGACATTACACTGGAAGCCACCTGGTGCTACCCCGTGCAATGCTGGTCGCGCATCATCCGCATGGTGGAGTCTGGAAACTTCCCCATCGAAAAAATTGTCACTGCCAACATCAACGCAGACAATGTGGTGAAGCAGGGGTTTGATGCCCTGCTCGACAAATCCGTCAATCACATGAAAATTCTGGTGACCGTGTAATGCCAACGTATCCCGTCAAAGTTGCCCCAGTTAAGGTAGCCATGATCGGCCTCGGGTGGTGGGGCAAGAAAATGACCGCAGTTTTGCAAAGCGCAAAACAGGATATTGAAATCGTCTGCGCCGCAGAGCCCCACGCTTCTGGTGCTGACTTCGCCAAAGACTATGGCTTCAAGGTTTATTCAGATCACAAGGGTGCACTCGCCCACCCCGGCGTGGAGGCGGTCATCCTCGCCACACCACACTCCCTGCATGCGCAACAAATCGAAGACTCGGTTGCAGCGGGCAAGCATGTTTTCTGCGAAAAACCTTTGGCCCTGACAAGAGCGGGTGCGGAAAAAGCAGTCAACGCATGTGCTGCCAAGAGTCTCGTGCTTGGCATGGGTCATGAACGGCGCTGGGAACCACCTGTTGCCGAAATGATTGCAAAAGCCCAAAGTGGCGCACTCGGTCGGCTATTGCAAGTTGAAGCCAATTTCAGCCATGACAAGTTCGTCACACTTTCCGCCGACAATTGGCGGCTGGACCCTGCAGAGGCACCTGTCGCCGGGATGACGGCCACGGGCATTCACCTAACTGATCTTTCAACACTGCTGTTCGGCCCTGCACGTGACGTGCGCGTGTCGTGCGAACAATTGGCATCAAACATCCCGCAGGGCGACACCATGAGTGCCCATATCCGCTTCAAGAACGGTGGCACGGCTTATATTTCTGCGACACTGGCGACACCTTTCATCTCGCGCTTTTCGGTGTTCGGCACCAAAGGCTGGATCGACATTCGTGACAAGGCCCATGTTGAATCTCCAGCAGGCTGGGTTGTCACATCAGCCACCACTGGTTCGCCCATCAGCGTTGTGGAATTGCCACCCGCTGAACCGGTGAAAGACAATCTTGTGGCTTTCGCACGCGCTGTTCGCGGGCGGGCGGCCTATCCGATCACGGGCGAACAGCTCGTCAACAACATTTCCATTCTCGAAGCCATTGTCAAATCCGCAGCGCAAGATGGCGCAGTGGTTACACTTTAAGGAGCGAGCAACATGAAAGCGCTGGTTTTTGAAACGCCGGACCATCCAAAAATTCTGGACCTGCCAATCCCTGCGATCAGCGACACGGAAGTGCTGATCAAGTCGCGCACTGTCGGCATTTGTCATTCGGACTATGAGTTGCTGGCAGGCCGCTACATCATCCCCATTTCCTATCCCGTCACCCCTGGCCATGAATGGTGTGGTGAAATTGTCGAGGTCGGAAAGTC
>JANONM010000625.1:0-8692 GCA_031420855.1 Hyphomicrobiales bacterium | reverse complement strand
GGCAACACGGCGACAGACATGACCTTGAACATGTCGAGCGGCTCGCTGCAGGCCAATGGCACCATGCTCCCTGAACCAACCTTCGATGTGACGCATGTCGTCGATGGCATCCTCTATATGGCCGGGCTGCCGCTCGAGGCCAATGTGCAGTTTATGACGGTGATGGCGACGACGATGCCCTATATCGGCCGAGGCTAGTCGCCCGATTCAGTCAGATTGACGGGTACAGGTGCTTGAGCTTGATGCGGGCGGTGGCTGTCGTGAACTGCCAGTTGGCCTTGGTGTGATTGGCGTTGCGGTCGTGCTCCCAGGCGGCTACTTCTTCGATGAGGGTTTGTTTATCGGGTATGCGGCGGTCGAGGCACTGGGAGGACAGCACGCCGAGTTCGGACTCCGCCAGATTGAGCCAGCTGCCATGCTTTGGCGTGTAGTGCCATTCGAAGCGCTCAATGATGGGGCCAAAGAAGCCGAAACTGATGGCCAAGAAACAAAAAGCACCAACCGACACCGAAGTGGAAAACTATCGCCATGATGCGGCGCGGCGGGTGAATATCCCTACGGCTGAAAACCAATCACTGGTGCCGGATGATGATAAAGCGTTGAAGGTTTTGCGTTACCCACGCAACCATGATCTTGATCCGCAATTGGTGTGGCGCGGCAAGGATAAGGAAGATGGTGAGCCGCTGGAAGTGGCGGCCCCGCCCATTTACATTCAAGAGAAAATCCACCCCCGCGCTTTGATTGAAAATCTGCGCAAGCAAACCGAGCAGCGCACAACCTCTACCGCCTCGCAGACTGATTGGTTCCATGACTTTAATGGGTTGGATGATCCTGAAGCCAAAACTGAATTTTATGCCCATGATCAAAACTGGCAGAACCGCATGATCTTGGGCGACAGCTTGCTGGTGATGGGTTCACTGGCCGAGCGTGAAGCCTTGCGCGGCAAGGTGCCGTGCATTTATTTCGATCCGCCTTATGGCATCAAGTTTAATTCCAACTGGCAGCCATCCACCAAAAGCCGCGATGTGAAAGACAGCAAGGAAGACAGCGTGAGCCGTGAGCCAGAAGTGGTGCGGGCATTTCGGGATACATGGAAAGATGGGATCAATTCCTATCTCAGTTATTTGCGTGACCGTCTTGTTCAATCGCGGGATTTGCTCACGGAAAGCGGAAGCTTGTTTGTTCAAATGGGTAATGAAAATGCGCACCGCACGAGACTCTTACTTGATGAAGTGTTTGGTGCAGAGAATTTCATAGTTGAAATTGTCGTTCAAAAAACTGGCAGCCTTGTAGGTTCATTTGTTCAGTCAAATGCAGATCGGATACTGTAGGTAACAAAAAGCAAAGCGGTTGCTGAGGGCAAATTCCGACAATTGCTTGTGGACAGAGACATCAGCGGCGAAGGCGGCTCTGGCTATACTGGAGCGGTTCCCGGTTAGTTTGAATAGCCGCAACTTTTGAAATAGGCGCGGCACTCTGCGGATGTGAAGGCTTTGAAGATTTTGGCCACACATCGGTCAATGGCTCTTTTGGTTCGGGGTTTGGCTTTTCGCAACATGGCCTTGAGTTTGGCGAAGGCCTTTTCGATTGGGTTGAAGTCCGGGCCATAGGCGGGCAGCGGCCTGACTGTTGCGCCAACGGCTTCGATGGCTGCCAGCGCAGTCTTGTTCTTGTGGCATTGCAGGTTGTCCCAGATGACGATATCGTCCGGCTTGAGGGTCGGCACGAGGAACTTGATCACCCAGGCGGAGAAGAGATCGCCATTCATCGCGCCGTCGAAGGTGCCTATGGCCGTAATCCCAGCCACTGCGAGGGCGGCTATGCAGGTGGTGATTTTCCAGTGTCCATGAGGTGTCTTGTCAACCAGTCGCTGGCCAGCCAGTGCCCGGCCGTATCTTCTTCTTGCGCAGCGCAACCAAAAGCTCGGCCAGCGTGGCGTCGGGAGTTTCAGCGACCAGCGCCTTCACCGTTTTCTGATGGGGTGCCAGAATGGCCGTCCGGTATCCGCCCATCTGCTTCGGGGCGAAGTTACCCGACTTTTTGTAAGCCTGCATCAGCTTGATGACTGAACTTGGTGCAACGGCAAAGCGCTTGGCGACTGCATTGCATGACAGTCCCGATGTGACGGCTTCGACAAGCCGTTCCCGCAAATCCAAAGAAAGTGGTCGTGGCATGGCAGTCTGGCCTCCTCACCAGCAGCCATCTTGAATCACATCTGCAAGTGATTTGGGAAGCCCTCCGATTCCATTTAGGGGGGAACCGTTCCAATGAAAAAGAATTGTGTCTGAATAACAATAAATGTTAAGTGCCACATCAGAAGTCTATGAACGGATAGGAAGCTTTCAGATGAAAGTCGTTATATTGGCTGGCGGTCTTGGTTCTAGAATATCCGAGGAATCCAATTTGCGACCAAAGCCGATGATTGAAATCGGCGGTAAACCCATTCTGTGGCACATCATGAAGATGTATTCGAGCCACGGGTTCAATGATTTCGTGATTTGCTGCGGCTACAAAGGATACGTAATCAAGGAATATTTTTCCAATTATTTTTTGCACATGTCGGATGTCACGTTCGACATGACAGGCAATGACATGCAAATTCACAAGCAGAAAGCCGAACCTTGGAAAGTTACATTGGTTGATACGGGTGAGCACTCCATGACCGGTGGACGAATCAAACGCGTGGCCGATCATCTGAAAGTTGAGAAGGCGTTTTGCCTCACCTATGGTGATGGAGTGTCGGATGTGAATATTGCTGAACTGGTAAAATTTCATCAGGGCCACGGGAAGCTTGCAACTGTGACAGCGGTTCAACCATTGGGGCGTTACGGAGCTTTGAATCTCGATGGCGACATCGTCAATGGGTTTGAAGAAAAGCCGCGTGGTGATGGAAGCTGGATCAACGGTGGTTTTTTTGTACTATCAACGGATGTGCTGGCCAGGATCGCTGGAGACGATACGGTCTGGGAACACGAACCACTTGGTGGACTTGCAAACAGTGGAGAATTGGCCTGTTTCAAGCATCGGGGATTCTGGCAGCCCATGGACACACTCCGCGAAAAAAACCTCTTGGAAACCTTATGGTCTGAGGGAAAAGCACCTTGGAAGAACTGGTCATGAACCGAGGTGAGTTTTGGGAGGGAAAAAGTGTGTTCTTGACCGGACACACCGGGTTTAAAGGAACATGGCTTACCCATCTGCTTGTCAAAATGGGCGCACGGGTTTCTGGTTATGCACTTGATCCACAAACCGCGCCCAGCATGTTCAATCTAACTGAAGTAAAAACAAAGCTCGTCAACCATTTTGTTGCAGACATCAGAGATGCTGAAGCCTTGAAACGTGCGGTTGCTGATTCTGCTCCTGAACTTGTCATCCACATGGCGGCACAACCTTTCGTCAGGCGAAGTTACAAGGATCCGACTGAAACTTGGTCGAGTAACGTCATGGGTACAGTTAACTGTCTCGAGGCAGTCCGCAGCTGCGCCAGTGTTGCCGCAGTTCTTGTGGTCACGACAGACAAGTGTTACGAAAACCATGGTTGGGATTGGGGTTATCGCGAAAATGACATTCTGGGTGGGCAAGATCCCTATAGCGCCAGCAAAGCTGCGACCGAATTGGTTGTTCAAAGCTATAGAAAATCATTTTTCAAAAATGGTCCTCTGCTGGCATCAGCCCGCGCCGGCAATGTCATTGGCGGTGGTGACTGGAGCGAAGATCGGCTAATTCCCGATATTGTGCGGGCAGTCACCGAGGGCAAAAAAATTGCTATCCGCAATCCCCAGGCAACGCGGCCATGGCAGCATGCCCTTGACTGTCTTGATGGCTATCTAAAACTTTCTGAGCAACTTCTTCAAAACCACGTCGATTGTGCTACTAGCTACAATTTTGGTCCGGATGTGAATTCCAATGTCTCCGTTCAAGAGGTGTTGAGCATCATGTCCCGGCATTGGAATAATGTGCAATGGGAATTGGAACCCATTACCGAAGGCGCTTTGCACGAAGCAGCATTTTTATATCTCGACTCTGCGAAAGCCAGAAACCGATTGGCGTGGCACCCACGTTGGTCACTTGATGAAGCGTTGCAAGCCACTGCGGACTGGTATAGATCGGTGATTTCCAATCCGGAATATGCTTCGGCAATTACACTCCAACAAATTGAGAAATATGTTAAGGGCTAAAAGCATTTAATATTGAGAAATGACGGACGCGGCTTTATTTTCCGGAAGCTGGCCTGAATGCGATAACTTCAACAAGACTAATGAGCGTAGTATGTTTTTCCATAACACACCGATTGCCGATGCTTACATATTGGAACTTGATCATCGAGTCGACGAGCGTGGCTATTTCGCTCGTACTGCATGCGTTGATGAAATTTCTGAAAGAGGTGTAAATGCAAGTTTTGTGCAACAGAGCATCTCTTGGAATCCACTCAAAGGAACTTTACGTGGTATGCACTTCCAGGCGCAACCCTTTTTGGAAGACAAGCTGGTTAGGGTTACCCGCGGTGCAGCATATGATGTTTTTTTTGACATGAGACCCCACTCACCAAGTTTTGGTCAGTGGTTTGGCGACACTCTCACAGCAGACAATCATCGTTCCTTCTATATTCCGCGAGGTTGTGCACACGGCTATCAGATACTGGAACCGAACACTGAAGTTTTTTACCAGATGACAGTGCGCTACCAAGCGGGAGGTGCCCGGGCAATTGCTTGGAATGATCCTGATATGGGTATCCCTTGGCCGCTGGATTTCGATTCAAACGACCGGCGCCAACTTTCGGCAGCTGACGCCAAGGCACCATTGTGGTCTGAAGTTCGCAAAACACTTGTGTTTTGAAAGTCGCTATCGACGCAAATAGCAGCACACGTGGAGGCCATATGAAATTTACAGTGCTCGGATCCAGTGGGTTCGTTGGTCGACATCTGGCGGACCATTTGAGAGCCACGGGTGTCGAAGTCTTTGAGCCAACGCGAGGCGACCCGGAACTATTCAAACGCCAGCTTGGTCATGTTGTATACTGCATCGGCTTGACGGCAGATTTCCGTGAGCGACCCTTCGCCACCATAGATGCACATGTTTCAGTGTTGAACACAATCCTGGAAAGAGCTGAATTTGACTCCCTGCTCTATCTGTCGTCCACGCGAGTCTATGCACGTTCTGATTTTGCAAATGAAGATGCGGTTTTAAGCGTTTCAAGTCTGGATCCCTCCGACCTCTACAATCTGTCCAAGCTTACCGGAGAATCGATTTGCTTTGCGAGTGGGAGATCAAATGTGCGGGCGGTACGACTGTCGAATGTTATCGGGCCTGATACAGGTTCTTCAAATTTCATTTATGACATTTCACGGGAGGCACTTTCCGGCATAATTCGTCTAAGAACTCACCCTCTCTCTGCCAAGGACTATATCGGCATTGACGATCTGGTTGGTTTGTTGGCGAAAATTGCCGTGTCGGGAAAGCGCAATCTTTATAACGCGGCGAGCGGGTATAACGTATCACACAAGGAATGGATTGATTGCTTGCAAAGCCTGACAAAATGCAAGATAGAGGTCGCTGAAAACTCGAAAATTTGGACGTTTCCGCAGATAGATACCACACGGGTTGTTGATGAGTTTGGCTTTCGGGCAAAACCCGTCATCGAGTATCTGCCGGACATACTCAGCCAACTTGTACATGAAATGGAACAATTAACATGAACAGCAATCATCTGGATGCATTTGCCAAGGAACGGGCAGATCGCCTTTCGGAATTTGGTGCTGACAAGGCATTCAAACAGCAAGCGCTGGATTGGGTGGCCTCATCCATGAACAGGAAATACATCTACAACTTTGACTGGTTGGGTCGCCCAATCATTCAGTATCCTGAAGATATAGTGTCGGTACAGGATTTGATTTGGACAACACGTCCGGATGTCGTCGTTGAAACTGGAATTGCACATGGAGGTTCTGTCATACTGAGTGCATCAATGCTGGCCATGCTCGACTATTGTGACGCTGTCGAGAGTGGCAGCATCCTTGATCCGTCAAAACCCAAGCGCAAGGTGATTGGCATCGACATCGACATTCGTCCGCATAACCGTGATCTGATTGAAAAGCATCCGATGGCCAACCGTTTGGTGATGATTGAAGGCTCGTCGGTTGCGAAGGAAACGGTGGCGCAAGTTCAAAGATACGTGGACGGCGCCAAAAGTGTACTGGTGTTCCTCGATTCCATGCATACCCATGATCACGTCTTGGCTGAACTGGAAGCCTATGCACCGATGGTTACCAAGGGCAGCTATTGTGTGGTGTTCGACACGATTGTGGAAGACTTGCCGAAAGGCTATTTCGTTGATCGTCCCTGGAATCCTGGTAACAGCCCGAAGTCGGCGTTGTTTGAATATCTCAAAACGCATCCAGAGTTCGAAATCGACGCGTCCATGCACAACAAGCTGATGATTACAGCGGTGCCACACGGACATTTGAAACGCATTGCATAAGTTCCCGTGCAAGCGCCGTTAAAGTCGACACAGGGAAATTCGTTATGGCGATAAAGGCCACTCTTATCAGTCTGCTTTCGAAGCTTCCACGGCGGATGTTTTGGACTATCATGGCAATCTATCGTCCGCCCCGCTTTTGGGGCGACGATATTGCCGTGTGGAAACGGACACTGCCCCATGATGTCGATCCGGCATTCGCTGCGGCCTTTGAGCAATCGATTGCGTTTGCGCCTGAAAACTACAAAGCCGTTGATTTGCGCTGGCGGGCCCACACGGCCTGCTGGGCCGCGTCAGCAGCACTCACTCTGGAAGGCGATTTTGTCGAGTGTGGCGTCAACACCGGCGTGCTGGCAGGCGCGATTTGCCGCTACCTCGATTTCAACCGGACGGGGCGGAATTTCTGGCTGTTCGATACTTATGACGGTATTCCCTTGCTGCTGGCAACGGCCAAGGAAACTGCAAAATTCACGTCGGGCAAGCCCGCCTACCAGAACGTCTGGGACGTGGCGAAAGCCAATTTCTCGGGCTTCCCCAAGACGCACATGGTAAAAGGCATGGTGCCGGATTCCTTGCACACGGTGAACATCGGCAAAGTCAGCTTCCTGTCCATCGACATGAACCTCGCAGCTCCTGAAAAAGCCGCCCTTGAATATTTCTGGCCCAAGCTTGTGCCGGGTGCCATTATCGTGCTCGATGACTACGGCTTCCTCGGCCATGAAGAGCAGCGCACCATGGCTGATGAATTTGCGGCCGCGCGCGGCACAAAAATACTGTCGCTGCCAACCGGACAAGGGCTCCTGCTCAAGCCGGTGTGACCGTCACCACGTGGTGATCCCGTCATGATGCTGCGCAATCTCGTTGCCAATTATTTTGGTGATCTGTGGTTGATGCTGTTGCAGTTCGCCCTCATCCCCATTTGTTTGCATGCCATGGGCGCGGAGGCCTTTGGCATGGTGGCACTGCATACCACACTGACGGCTTTGGCCGGGTTGACAAATCTTGGTATCACGCCTGCCCTCAACCGTGAAACGTCGCGCCTCACGGGCCTTGCCGATGGGCCGCCACGCATCAAGTCTTTCGTCTTTTCTGTGGGCGCTTTTTATCTCGTGTTGTCGGCTGTCACAGCTGCGGTGGCCTTGCTCTTCCTCGTCGGTCCATTGGTGCGCTGGGTCAATCCAGTGACGATCACCACAGCACTGGCGCAGCAGGTTGTAACCCTGATGTTCATCCAGATTGGCCTGCAATTGCTGGTCAATTTTCTGATTTCGGTCCTGCAGGGATTGCAGCTTCATTTGCGCGTCAATGCGATTGTATCCGCTGCCATGACCCTGCGATTGGGTGGGGCTGCGTTTGTTTTGCTGTTTTGGCAACCGACACTCATTGCGTTTTTTTCGTGGGTGATTTTTGCGACCGTCATCCAGCTCTTCGTCCTTTCCTTTGCTGCCTACCTTGCACTTCCGCCGGGGCAATTGCGACTTGGTTTCAGCCACCTTCAAAGCATCTGGCGCTATGCCTCCGGCATGACGCTGACCGTCTTGTTTTCGCTCCTGCTGACGCAGATTGACCGGGTGGTGCTCAGCCGCTTCCTCACGCTCTCGGATTTCGGCCTCTACGCACTTGCGGCAAATTTTGCCGCCGCTCCCACCCGGCCAGCGAGTCCCTTGTCGCGGACTTTCCTGCCGCGCCTGACCCAACTGCAGGCCCAGGGAAAACTGGAAGATGTGGCAACACTTTACCATCTCGGATGCCAAATCGCGAGCTTGGTCATCATTCCTCTCACGGCCATTTTCGCCATTTTTCCCTTTGATGTTTTGACCACGCTGTGGATCAAGCCCCCGGAAGCAGAAGCAGCTGCTCCCTTGCTGACCTTTCTTAGTATCGGCCTTGCTGGCTTGGGCTTGATGTCATTGCCCTACTGTCTCACATGGGCCTTTGGCTGGGTGCGGTTTGGTCTCTATCAAAACATGGCGGGCTGTCTGGTCTTCACGCCGGTCATGATTTATGCGGCCTATCACTACGGGGCCATTGGCAGTGCCATGGCCTGGGCGGCCTTGTCCGTCAGCTTTGTTGCGATCTCCCCCTGGTTCATCCACCAGAAAATCCTGCCCGCAAGCTTCCGGCGTTGGTATCTAGCCGATGTCTTGCCACCATTGGCCATATCGGCACTGATTGGATTTCTGCTGAAACTGGTTCTGCCGACAGGCGGGTCATGGC
>JANONM010000624.1:0-2067 GCA_031420855.1 Hyphomicrobiales bacterium | reverse complement strand
GAACCGCGTTGCGCTGGAGATCGAATGGAACAACAAAGATCCATTTTATGACCGGGATTTGAACAATTTCAGGCTGCTATATGATTTGCATGTCATTGATCTTGGCATCATTGTCACCCGCAGCTCGGCCCTACAGCAATGGTTACATGCAAACCACAATGCATTTGGCAAAGACAAAGGCACCTATGGTTCGTCGACGACCCATAATGACAAATTAGTTCCGCGAATACTTGGCGGTGGTGCAGGTGGTTGCCCGCTGCTGGTATTTTCAATCAAAAAAGAGGCCTATGTTGATGACCGTGCATGAAACAAAGGACCAATCACTGAATTTCGGAAACAAGAAATTTGGAACGATTTTGGCTGACCCGCCTTGGCGCTTCATCAATCGAACTGGAAAAGTGGCACCTGAACACAGGCGCTTGGCTCGCTACGCAACCATGCAGACTTCTGACATCGCCACCATGCCAATCGCAGATTTGGCGGAAAATCCTGCGCATCTCTACCTTTGGGTTCCAAACGCTTTGTTGCCCGAAGGTTTGCAAGTCATGAAGGCATGGGGCTTCAATTATAAGGGCAACATTGTTTGGCACAAGATCCGCAAAGATGGCGGTTCAGATGGCCGTGGTGTTGGCTTCTATTTTCGCAACGTCACCGAAATTATTTTATTCGGAACACGCGGCAAGGGTGCCCGCACACTGGCACCGGGACGCAGTCAAGTGAACATGATACAAACCAGAAAGCGGGAACACTCGCGCAAACCAGATGAACAATATGAACTGATCGAAAAATGTTCCCGAGGTCCATTTCTGGAGCTTTTTGCTCGAGGCACACGCCCCGGCTGGACTTATTGGGGAAACCAAGCAAACGACGAATACAAACCCGACTGGAAAACCTACGCTTATAATTCGGCAACAAGTTTGCTTGCAGCGGAATAACATGATTCAAGCCTCCGCCAACACCCCGCCTGTCATCGCCTTCCCAACGCCTGTCGTTCCTGGAAACGTGAGCGGCAGTTTGCGAATACTCCGCACCGCCAGATAAGCCCAGGCTGCGGCTTCCAGACTGTCACCGTCAAAGCCGAATTTTTCGGCAGGTTCGACATTTGGCAACAATGACGTGAGCGCAGACATGATGGCCTTGTTATGCCGCCCCCCACCGCAAATGATCCAGCGCTTGGGTTCAGAAGGGAAATGTTCCCGTGCGGCCGCTATGCTTCGGGCGGTCACTGCAACAAGTGTTGCTGCACCGTCTTCAACCGACAAATCGCCCATCGCGATTCCTGCAAAACTATTGCGGTCCAATGATTTCGGGCCTGCCATTGCAAAAAACTTATGCGATAAATAACGCGTTGCCAAAGCTTCGTTCACTTGACCTTTGAGCGCCGTTTCCCCGCCTTCATCCCGGCTTTGGCCTCTCATCAATTTCATCCAATCGTCAATCAACGCATTGCCAGGCCCCGTGTCAAATGCCACTAATTCACCGTCAGAGCCAATCCAGCTGACATTCGCCACACCGCCAATATTGACCACAGCAACAGGACGTTTAGGCACCGATGCCACCAAGGCCCGGTGATAAACCGGAACCAGCGGCGCACCCTGCCCGCCTGCTGCCACATCAGCCGCACGCATGTCATAAACAACGGAAATGCCAGTTTGCTTGGCCAAGGCAAGGCCATCACCCAGTTGCACGGTCAAGGCCATTTCCGGACGATGTATGATCGTTTGTCCGTGAAAACCGATCAAATCAATGTCCAAAGGACCAAGACCCAACTTCCGCAGAAAAACGCCCACAACATGGCCGTGCCACTCGGTAAGTTGTCGCTCGATGTCTCTGAGCTTGCCCGGTCTTGCATCCCGCGATGAAATATTGACCGCCTCAGCTAGCGCCAGCTCTAACAATTCCCGTTCGCTTTCCCGGTAGGGTATCGTTGCACAATGATCGTGCCTCACGATGCTTTCGCCGTCGGTTTCCAATAGCGCAATGTCAATGCCATCGAGCGAAGTGCCACTCATCAGGCCAATGGCTTTCAAGACTTTTGACACCACATCATCACCCGTTTAAGAACCC
>JANONM010000623.1:0-3553 GCA_031420855.1 Hyphomicrobiales bacterium | reverse complement strand
ATCTTCATCCTGCTGGTGCAACGCCATCTGGTTCGCGGCCTGACTTTGGGTTCACTGAAGGAGTAAGCCTGCGAACGAGTACCTGAACTACACGTCACGAACTTAACAATAATGGGAGGATACCATGAGTTTTAGAGAGTACGATAAAAAGACCTATATCGCCGATGTGGCCCGCGACTTTGCGGCACGGCGGATTTCCAAGCGGTCTTTTCTGAAAAAAGCCGGCATGGCCGGTATTGGCTTCTCGGCCTTCAACGTGGCCCTGCTGGGCAACACGCGACCTTTCCGCGGCACCGGTCTTGTCGGTGATGCGGCCTATGCGCAGGATGCCGAAATGACCAAGTGGCTGAAAGATGTTTCGGCACCTTTCAAAGGCACGAAGATTCGCTACACCTCAGAAGCCACGCCACCCACCGTGGTGCTCGACAAGCTGAAGGGTGAGTTCACAGCCGCCACGGGCATTGAAGTCGAAATCGAAATCGTGCCACTTGAGCAGGTTCTCGCCAAGGCCACGCAAGACGTGCAAGGCCAACTCGGTTCCTATGATCTCTACTATCTCGACCAGTCATGGGTTGCCACATTTGCCCAGGACACCATTGACCCCATCCAATATTACAAAGACAAGCCAGCCCTTGCCATGCCCGGCATGGATTGGGATGATTTCTCCAAGCCATTGGTGGACGGTCTTGCCGTTTATGAAGGCAAGTGGGTTGGCATTCCTTTCGACATTCCGATCATGACCACGATGTATCGGAAGGACATTTTCGAAAAGCACAAGATTGCGCCGCCCAACACGGTGGATGAATTTGTTGCTGCCGCAAAAATGATCACGGAACTGGAAAAAGCCAATGGCATCTTCGGTACTGGTCTACAGGCGAAGTCAGGCCATTACTCGCTGAACTGCGATTGGACACAAGTCGTTTGGAACCAGGGTGGTTCGATCTTTACCAAGGACAAGAAGTTCTCGGGCAATGATGAAGCGGGCGTTCGCGGCCTCAAGATTTATCAGGAACTGCTGACCTACTCGCCACCCGAATCGACCAACTCGACCTGGGACGGCCAGTGGCAGATGATGAACTCCGGTCAGGTTGCGCTGATCAATTCCTGGGATGAATTCATGCCCGGTCTTGATGCGGCTGATTCAAAGGTGCAGGGCCTGTGGGAAGCCAAGCGCCCGATCCAGGGTAAGGCCTTGCGTCCGGTCGCCGATGCCGGCTTTGGCGAAATCCCGAACTGGGGCCATCAGGGTGGCTCGGTCCTGGGCCTGTCGAAGTATTCCAAAAACATCGACGCGGCATGGATATTCATGCAGTGGGCCTGTTCAAAGGATATCATGACACGCTGCACCCTGGGTGGTGGTTTTGCCCCCATGCGTTTGTCGTCCTTCGCCGATCCTCGCGTCAAGGCCAAGGAAGTTGTCGGTCCCGGTACCACGCGCCATTTGCCCGTGGTTCTCGAAACCATCAACAACGACATGGCGTCGGAACCCGACATGCCACTGTGGGCAGGCTTCTCCAACAACGAAATTCCAGTCAATCTCGGCAAGTTGCTGACCGGCCAGGATTTCGGTGGCGATGCCAAGAAGTGCATGGATACCATTGCAGCTGCGATTGACGCTGCGGTGACCGAAGCCGGTCTGGGCTGATAGAAAAAGTTTGCGCCCATCCCCTGGGGTGGGCGCATTCACTCGCAGTTACAATTGTCCTCCCCGCAAATGGAGAGGCTATCGCATATGGCTACCAAAGGGACCTCATCCGTCTCGGGCTTCGCCCGATCCACCTTCTCCATCTGCGATGGAGAAGGGACAGCTTGTGATGTCGTCCCTTCTCCACGTCTTCGTGGAGAAGGTGCCCCCCAAGATTTGATTTGGGGGGCGGATGAGGTCCCTTTGGCCACAAGCGATGTCCCCGCCCAATTTCCACCTCCACGAAACAAACCATGAAACCTGATCTCGTCATCGGCATCGACCAGTCCACGACGGCGACAAAGGCGATGGCTTTTGACGGGCGTGGCCACATCGTGGCTGAAGGCAGGGCCACTGTGCCACTTTCCAATCCGCAGATGGGATGGTTTGAGCAGGAAGTGGCAGACTGGACGGGGTCGGTCGAAAAGGCGCTTTTGCAACTCACCCGCAAGATTTCCAAGTCGCGCATCGCCGCCGTTTCGATTTCCAACCAGCGCGAAAGCTTCGCCCAATTTGACAGCCAGAACAGCCCCTTGCGTCCGGGTACTCTGTGGCTGGATGAACGGGCTCATGTAGAGGTTCAAGAGATTGCTGCAGAGGTGGGTTTGCAAAAGCTGCATGAGATATCCGGCATTCCCAATGACATCACACCCTGCCGCACCCGTTGCCGCTGGCTTTCCAAACATGAAAAAAGCTTATGGAAAAAAACCGCCAAAACCGCTGAGGTGCATGGCGTCATCACGCATTTTCTGACGGGGGAATGGAAGACGTCCACCTCGTCGGCCAGCCCGATGGGTGTGCTGGATGCCAAGACTTATGATTGGTCTGATGACCTCATGGTCGCCGCGAGATTGCGCCGCGATATGTTGCCCCAGTTGGTGCCATCGGGGGAAGTCATGGGCACGGTCACGCTTGAGGCTGCCAAGCGCACGGGCCTGCCCGCTGGAACAGCCGTTGTGGCGGGCGGTGGCGACGGGCAATGTGCCGGGGCCGGGGCCAACAACTTTCTGAATGGCCGGGCCTATCTCAATCTCGGCACCGCCGCGGTTTCCGGAAGTTATGGCGAGTCCTATGCCCATGACCCGGCGTTTCGCAGCCTGGTTGCCGTTGGTGAAAAGGGCTATAGTTTTGAAACCGCCATCCGCACCGGCACCTATCTTGTCACATGGCTGGTGGAGCGGATGTTCCACCAGAACCCCGCCAAGAATCCTGGCATTTTTGCTGAACTGGAAGCTGAAGCGAGCGCGGTGCCGATTGGCTCGCGGGGGCTGGTGCTCTTGCCCTATTTCTCCGGCATCATGACACCCTATTGGGACACCGACGGACGCGGCGTGTTGGCGGGGCTTTCGGGCAGCCATACGCGGGGCGACATTTACCGGGCCCTGATGGAAGGCATAGCGCTTGAACAGGCGATGATGACCAACCGGGTGGCTGCTGTCACATCGCCCATCGATCATTTTGCCATTGTTGGCGGGGGATCGAAATCTGACCTGTGGTGCCAGATCGTTGCCGATGCTTCAGGGCGTGATGTGAAGCGACTGGAAACGCCAGAAGCTTCAGCACTGGGTGCCGCCATGGCGGCGGCCAAGGGTTCGGGATGGTATGCATCCCTGCCGCAAGCCGCCGCAGCGATGAGCGGCAAGCCCACCAAAACCTTCCGTCCACGGACGAAACAGGCCAAGGCCTATGCTGAATTGCTGGCGATTTACCAGGACCTGTGGCCGAAGATGAATACATGGAATGCCACGTTGCAGGACTTTGCCCGGAGGCAAGGCAAATGAAGGACTGGAACTCATTGATGCGGGACGTCATCGCAGGCGAATGGCGCGATCCGGTTTCGGGCAAAGCCGTTTCGGTGCCGTTTGAAAC
>JANONM010000622.1:0-8267 GCA_031420855.1 Hyphomicrobiales bacterium | reverse complement strand
TGCAGAAGCGGAGCCTCAGGCATAGGCGCGGCGGCGGCCACGACCTGTTGGCGCGGCGGCTTTTTCATCAAACAGTTCCGCCAGCTTGTCGGTCAAGGCCCCGCCCAGTTCCTCAGCATCGACAATGGTGACGGCCCGCTTGTAATAGCGCGTCACATCATGGCCGATACCGATGGCGATCAGTTCGATGGGGGATTTGTTTTCAATGTCGGTGATGACCTGGCGGAGGTGGCGTTCGAGATAATTGCCGGAATTCACTGAAAGGGTTGAATCATCCACCGGGGCACCGTCGGAAATCACCATGAGAATGCGGCGTTGTTCGCGACGGCCCAACAACCGGTTGTGGGCCCAGATCAGGGCTTCGCCATCAATGTTTTCCTTGAGCAGGCCTTCGCGCATCATCAGGCCCAAATTCTTGCGGGCCCGGCGCCAGGGTTCATCGGCTGACTTGTAGATGATGTGGCGAAGATCATTCAGCCTTCCGGGATTGGCAGGCTTGCCAGCACCCAGCCATTTTTCACGGGCCTGGCCACCCTTCCATGCACGGGTGGTGAAACCGAGGATTTCCGCCTTCACGTTGCAACGCTCCAGTGTGCGGGCGAGAATGTCTGCGCAAGTTGCGGCCACACTGATGGGACGTCCGCGCATCGAGCCTGAATTGTCGATCAAAAGGGTGACAACTGTGTCGCGAAAATTGGTGTCCTTTTCCATCTTGAACGACAAGGGGTGCATGGGATCGATGACGACACGCATCAGCTTTGCCGAATCGAGCATGCCTTCCTCGAGATCGAACTCCCAGGAACGGTTTTGTTGCGCCATCAGGCGGCGCTGCAAGCGGTTGGCAAGACGCGCCACCACGCCTTGCATGTTGGCAAGCTGCTTGTCGAGATAGGCGCGAAGCCTCGTCAATTCCTCGTCGTCGCAGAGGTCGGAGGCCACAACCACTTCGTCGAAAGCATTGGTATAGACCTTGTAAAAATCGGAGGAAGCGGCATTGGAAAAGGGCAGTTGCGGCTTGAAGGGTTCTTCGCCGTCTGTATCCTGGTCAACTTCCTGATCGTCAGGCTGGTCATCGGTGTCAATGGAGCGGGCTTCCATTTCGGCGGATTCAGTTTCGCCTTCGGCTTCCTGCATGTCGTCAGAGGATTGCTGTTCGCTCTGTTCTTCCTGTCCCTCAGGCGTTTCATTGCGCTCACCGGGATCATCCTCGGCGTCGTTTTCCTCGTTCTCTTCAGCCTCGTCGGGGTCTTGACCAAGTTCGTCGCCCATGTCGAGGGCGGCAATCAAGTCGCGGGAGAGCTTGGCAAAGCGCTGTTGATCGGTCAGGGCCGACGAGAGGTTTGAAAGGTTTTGCGAAGCTTTCTCTTCGACCCAGGAACGCCAGAGATCGACATAGGGTTTGGCGGCGGGAGGTGGAGCAAGGCCAGTGAGGCGTTCACGCAAGATCAGGCCCACGGCTTCTTCAAGCGGTGTATCACGGCGGTTGGTTGAGCGGTTGACAACAGTGCGGGAATAGCGGTCATCCAGCATGGCCGAGAGATTGATGGCAACGCCCGACATGGCATTGCTGCCGATGGCTTCGATGCGGGCCTGTTCAACCGCCTCAAACACCGCCCGGGCATTTTTACCTTCTGGTTGATAGCGGGCATGTACATCATCGCGGTGGTTGGCAAGGCGCAGGGAAAAACTGTCGGCCAGCCCACGGGTGACGGCGATTTCCTTCAAGGTGGTGTTGGCATTGATTTGCGGCAGCCGCGCCTTGTGGCCTGTGAGGATGGGCTGGTCGTTGCCAAAACTCACGGCAAGGTCCGGGTCAAGCGCCATGGTTTTCATGGCGGTGCCAAGCACCGCCTTGAAACGTTCGGCCCGGTCGTCTTTTGCCGAACTCATGTTGGGTTACGCGATGGCGATGCGGGCGGCCGACTCAGGCAATTCCTCGCCAAAGCAGCGTTGATAGAACTCGGCTATGATGGGGCGTTCCAACTCATCACACTTGTTGAGGAAGGTGAGGCGGAAGGCAAAACCCAGATCGCCAAATATTTCCATGTTCTGGGCCCAGGTAATGACGGTGCGCGGGCTCATGACGGTGGAGACATCACCCTGGATGAAAGCATTGCGTGTCAGGTCTGCCACCCGCACCATATTGGCAATGATCTTTTTTTCCTTCTCGCCATGGAATGACGGGCATTTCGAGAGGACGATCTTGCATTCATCGGCATGGGGCAGATAATTCAGGGCCGTTACGACGGACCAGCGGTCCATCTGGGCCTGATTGATTTGCTGGGTGCCGTGATAGAGTCCAGTTGTGTCGCCCAAGCCCACGGTGTTTGCCGTGGCAAACAGGCGGAAGGCGGGGTGGGGCCGGATCACCCGGGATTGGTCGAGCAGCGTCAGCTTGCCGGATGATTCGAGAATGCGCTGGATGACAAACATCACATCGGGGCGGCCAGCATCATACTCGTCAAAAACCAGGGCGACATTGTGCTGGTAGGACCAGGGCAAAATGCCTTCGCGGAATTCAGTGATCTGCATGCCGTCTTTCAAGACGATGGCATCCTTGCCAATGAGATCAATGCGCGAGATGTGGCTGTCGAGATTGATGCGGATGCAAGGCCAGTTGAGGCGCGCCGCCACTTGCTCAATATGGGTGGATTTGCCTGTGCCGTGATAACCTGTGACCATCACCCGGCGATTGTGGGCAAAGCCCGCCAAAATGGCAAGCGTGGTTTCCTTGTTGAAAAGATAGTCAGTGTCGAGATCAGGCACATGCTCGCTCGAATCGGCATAGCCGAAGACTTCCATTTTGGACTCGAAACCAAACAGCTTGGAGACAGAAACTTTCTTGTCGGGCAGGCCGATCAGGCTGCCATTGGCTTTGCTGGACATGACACTCACGGGGTTACATTTGATTGGGGCAATGCGGGAAAAGTTCTTCTAGTCGTTTGATCGGGCGGGAGCAAGCTTCAGCAAAATCCCCATTAACAAAAGCCCCATTAACAAAAGCCACTGGCCCGCAGGGTATCATAAGCCTGGATCACCGCCTTGAAAGTATCTTCATTGGCGCGAGAACCCTGATTGGCATCGGGGTGCAGGCGTTTCACCAGCAGCTTGTACTTGGTCTTGGCGTCTTCCGGCGAGGCATTTTCGTCAAGTCCCAAAACCTGCAAGGCCTTCAATTCATTGACACGCAAGTTTCGACCAAGCTTGGCTTGCGCCGGCTTGGCGTTTTTACCAAACAGCTCGAGGGGATCGCGCATGGCCTGGGCAGCGCCGCGCTTGGCACCCGCCGCCGCATGGGCATTTTCACCGAGTTTCCAGGTGGGGCGGTCGCCGGTTTGGGCGGCTTTTTGGGCCGAGGAAATATCATCATCAGCCATGCCGGCAAAATAATTGTAGCTCTTGTTGTATTCCTGCACGTGGGCCGTGCAATATTGCCAGAACTGACCCTCAAAGCCCCGGCCCTTGGGGGCCTTGTGGCGGGCAGGTTTTTCGCAGCCCTCCCATTCACAGCCTTTTTCGGCCTTGGGTTGGGGCTTGGAGCCACGCGGTGTGACACGTATCTTGTCGAAATATTTTGAGTCGAGTTTCATGGGGCTTGAGTATGGTGCTTTACAACGGATGGTTCAACCTTAAAGGCGATGAACATGATTGGATTAGGGCCGATTGGAACAAGACTGGAAACGAAATTACGTGCGGCATTTTCGCCTGCACTTTTGAATGTGATTGATGAAAGCCATCAACACCATGGCCATGGCGGCAGCCATCCCGAAGGCGAGAGTCATTTTCGCGTCAAGATCGTGGCCGAAGCCTTTCGCGGGCTGTCACGGGTTGAGCAGCACCGTGAGGTCAATGCAGTGCTTGCCGATGAATTGAAGTCAAGGGTGCATGCCCTGGCGCTTGAGACGGCCTTGCCTTAGGGGAATTTTACGTGGCCCAAAGGACCTCATCCGGCGCTTCGCGCCACCTTCTCCACGAAGGCGTGGAGAAGGGACAAATTACCGATACTGTCCCTTCTCCACCCCTTGGTGGAGAAGGTGGATCGAGCGAAGCTCGAGACGGATGAGGTCCCTTTGGCAGATTGCGGCCGCCCTTGCTAAGAAACTTGCGTGTCCTTGGATGGTGCCTGCATCGCCGTCCCCTCAATGCGCGTCACCTTGATCGAGGTGATCTGTTGCTTGCGCTTTTTCAGCACCTCGAATTTGAAACCATGGAAAGAAAAGATTTGTCCGGCTTTCGGGATCATCTGCGCCTCGTGAATAACCAGGCCTGCCAGTGTGGTGGCTTCCTCGTCGGGCAGTTGCCAATCGAAAGAGCGGTTGAGATCGCGCAAGGGCACTGTGCCATCGACGACATAGGAGCCGTCACGGGTTTTGCGGACACCAGTTGCAACGCCATCAAACTCATCCTTGATGTCGCCAACGATCTCTTCGAGAATGTCTTCAAGGGTGACCAGTCCCTGCACTTCGCCATATTCATCCACGACAAGGGCAAAGTGGCTTTTGCGGCGCAGGAAGGCATTGAGCTGGTCTTCGAGGGGCCTCGTATCAGGCACAAACCAGGCAGGCGACATCAATTCTTCAACTTTCAAATTTTCGGGATGGCCATTGGTTTTTTGAAGTGCCGCAAACAAGGTCTTGGCGTGCAGGACACCAACGATATTGTCCATTTCGTTTTTCCACATGGGAACCCGCGTATGGATGCCATTCAACATGGCATTGACGATATCCTTGACGGGCAAGGCGGCATCGAGGGTTTTCATCTTGGTGCGATGGATCATGATATCTGCCACTTCCAGATCCTTGAGATCAAGAATACCGCCCAGCATGTCCCGGTCCTTTTTGACGAGCGTGTCTTCCTTGTGGTGCAGGTCAATGGCACCGCGCAGCTCGTCGTGGGCCGACAGGACACCGGTATCATCGTCGATATTCACGCCGAACAGCCGCAAGGTGTGCTTGACGATGTATTCCACGGTGAGGACGATGGGACCCAGAACAGCTGCGATGAAACGCATGATTGGCGCCACCGCGAGAGCCACCCGGTCGGGGTAGGCAATGGCGTAGGTTTTGGGCATGACTTCAGCAAATATCAGGATGACAACAGTCATGACGGCTGATGCAATCACCGCGCCACTGTCGCCAAATATCTTGATCAGGGCTGCCGTGGCGATGGCAGAGGCTGAAATATTGGCGAGGTTGTTGCCGAGCAGCAAGGCACCGATCAAACGCTCCGGCAAGGCTGTGAGTTTGAGCGCCATCGAGGCTCGCTTTGAACCGCGACGTGCAATTTCAGTGAGACGGGCCCGCGATGTTGCCGTCAGGCCGGTTTCGGCGCCTGAGAAAAATGCCGAAACCAAAATCAGGCAGAAAATGGACAATATGGCGTAACCTAGTTCGGAGGTCATGAGGATAACTGGTCCTTCTGCAAAAACAGTAAAACATCTGCATCGCGCACATCGCGGGCCACAAAGGCTTCACCGATGCCGCGTGTCAGAATGAATGTGAGTTTGCCGCCAGATGCCTTCTTGTCCTGGCGCATGGTTTCGAGCAGAGCTTCGGGCGGTGGCAAAAATGTATTGAGGTGACTGGTGTGGGTGGGCAGACCGGCGCGTGACAAATGTTTTTCAATCTGGTCGGCAGTGCCGACGGGGCAAAGCTGCAAGTGTTCCGAAAAGCGAAATGCCTGCACCATGCCAATTGAAACAGCTTCACCGTGCAACAGGATATCGGAATAGCCCGTGGCTTTCTCCAGGGCATGGCCAAACGTGTGCCCAAAATTCAGCAGGGCACGAACGCCGGTCTCGGTTTCATCTTCAGTAACAATCCGGGCCTTGGTTTCGCATGACACGCGCACAGCATGTTCCAGTTCGGCCATGTGGCATTCCAAAACCGCTTCGGCATTTTCGTCGAGCCAATGATAGAAAGCTGCATCGCCGAGCAAACCGTATTTGACGACTTCGGCGTATCCCGCAGCGCGCTCTCGGCGGGGCAGGGTTTTCAACAGGCCCAAATCAATCAGCACATGCTGGGGCTGGTGAAAACTGCCGATGAGATTTTTGCCGTGGGGCGAGTTGATGCCGGTCTTGCCGCCAACCGAAGAATCAACCTGGGCCAGGAGTGTCGTGGGGATCTGGATGAACTTGACACCACGGCGCAAAATGCTGGCGGCAAAACCCGCCAGATCACCAATCACGCCACCGCCAAAGGCAATGATGCTGTCGTTGCGTTCGATGCCGGATGCCAGAAGCTTGTCACAGGTTTCTGCAAGACCAGCATAGCTCTTGGTGGCCTCGCCGGGTTTCAGGATAATGGATTGATGGGTGATGCCTTCGGCACTCAAGCTGTCTTGCAAGGTTTTCAAGTGGTGTTCGGCCACATGGGAATCGGTGACGATGGTGGTGAAGGGTCTGGCCAAGAAGCCTTTCAATTTGGTGCCGGCATGGGCCAGCAGATTGTCGCCAATTTCAATATCATAGGACCTGTTGCCGAGATTGACACGGACGGCTGAGTCGTCCGGCAGATGCAGCAAGGCCTCGCCATTGTTCCAGTGGGCGAGGGCACGGATGACGTCATTGACCATTTGGTTGTGTTGCACATCCTGGCTCTTCACCGTGATGTCGGCTTCGGCATAGACGGGATAGCGCTTGTCCATCAGGTCACGCATCACGGCTTCTGGATCGCCGGTTTCCAAAAGCGGCCTGCCGCCGCGTTTCAGGACGCGCTTCATCAAGAGATCAAGATCAGCCTTGAGCCAGATCGAAACACTATGCTGCTTGATGCGCTCGCGGGTTTCTGGGTTGATGAAAGCTCCACCGCCTGTTGCCAAAACTTGTTTGCCGTTTTCCAGCAAACGCGCAATCACCTTGCGTTCGCCATCGCGAAAATGCGCTTCGCCATGGTCGGCAAAAATATCGGGAATGGATTTGCCGGCTGCCTTCTCGATTTCGACATCGGCATCAATGAAGGGCAGATCGAGTTTTTCGGCCAGCCTGCGACCAATGCTGGTTTTGCCAGCCCCCATCAAGCCAACCAGCACAATGCTGCAGCCCCCCACACGCTGGCGGGCCATTTCAATTTCTCTGGTGTGGTGTCGCTTGGTCATGGTTACAATCTTTGTCAGGTGGTGCTTTAGCGTGTTATGGCTGGTTTGTGAAAGGTCTTGCGATGGACTGGTCAAAGCGGTTTGGCCTTGTTATGTTTGATATCAACTGGGAAAATGCCTTTGATTCCGGATACCCTGCGCTTTCTGATGATTTTGGCGGCCATTGCCGGAGCGATCTATGGTGGGGCCTTTGCCTTGGCAACTTTTCCGCCGGAACAATCGGAAATCATCAAGTCATTGCCCCATGAAAAGCTCAGGCAAAATTGATGGTGACAGAGTTAGTATCGTTCTGGATTAGTTTGAACCAGCAACTCACGTACACCGTCAGTCCCGCGCAGGCGGACGAGTGTTCGGGGAAAGCGGAGATTCAGAAATGATGCATCCACTCCAAAACCCGTCATTCCAGCCAAGCGTAGCCCTTGCGGAGCGCGAGCTGGAACCCAGCTTTGGCGGCAACCAGTTAAACACGTTGCAACAAAGCGGGGTTCCATCTCGCGCCTGCGCTGCGCTTCGGCTTGGATGGAATGACGAAGCTGGGGATAATTTGTTTGTTCCCAACTTTCCCCAGACAGCCGTGGGCGTTCCTGGGAATGACGAGTTGTTGGGGAGCGATTCCACTTGATTGAGCGCCGTGCTAGTTCTGGCAAAATCAATGCTGGCCAAACGGAGTCCAGCCCCCCTGGCCGCAGACTTGTCCAACGGTTTCTCGAAATGATGCTGGCCGAGCGCGGTGCCGCCAGGAATTCGATTGCCGCCTATGGCCGCGACCTTGAAGATTATCTGGCGTTTCTGATGGGACGGGATTTGATGCCTGCAACGGCTGGCAGCGATGACATCAGGGATTATCTGGCGATCCTGGAAGAACGCGGACTGGCCCGCAGTTCAGCATCGCGCAAGCTATCGGCGATCAAGCAGTTTCATTTGTTTTTGCAGAGTGAAGGTTTAGCGAATGGCAGCCCAGCGACGATCGTGCAGGGGCCCAAGGCAGAAATGAGTCTTCCCAAGATTCTGCATGAAGATGAAGTTGGCAAGCTTTTGCTGGCGGCACAAGAGCAGGTCGCAAGAGCCGATGGCAAGGCGCTGTTTCGGTCCCTGCGGCTGCAATGTCTTGTCGAACTTCTGGCGGCAACGGGTTTGCGCGTGTCGGAACTGGTTGGCCTCAAATATGC
>JANONM010000621.1:0-4017 GCA_031420855.1 Hyphomicrobiales bacterium | reverse complement strand
TTTGGAATGACGTAACTTTTGGATTTAACTGACCGCCTGGTCTCTAGCCGTTCAACAACAAGTCCTTTGCGGCATTGATTTTTGCCGCAAGATAATCCGAACCGCCCTTGTCGGGGTGGAAGTCTTTCAGCAGCCGCTTGTGGGCGGACTTGATTTCATCAACTGTTGCGCCAGATTTCAATCCCAGAACTGCCAGGGCTTCGTCCTTGTTCATGGCACCGGCTGACGACGAAGCGCGTTTGCCGCTGCCCCAGACATCGCGCCATTCCGGCTTTGATCGATCAAGCCAGGCTTCCAGCAATGACTGACTTTGATCACCAGCCGAACGACACCGGTCATGAAAAGACTTGAGTTCCACATCAGCCAGTTTTGAAAGCAGGCGGCCTTTCAAGGGGCCTGCCAATATTTCGCCCTCCATGCCACCCGAATCATGATCCATTTCCATGGCCAGCATGGATGTGGCGACACGGCTTTTCTGGCCGGATTTGCGGCCCGGTGGCCAGTTGAAGCCATTGGGAAATGCTGCTGCTTTGCCGAGCAGTCCGATGCCGAAGACAAATACCGGAATGGCGATGTTCATGGAACCCCGCATGGCCAGCAGGCCGGAGAAACCAATCAGGGCAACCCCACCCATCTTTTGCATCAATCCCGGCACTGCAGCTTGCGGGGTGCGGGCGAGTTTGCGGATGATCCAAAGACCACCGACAATGACAGCAATGGCAATCAACAACTGTGGCATGGTGCAAGCTTACTTGAGTTGTTGCAGCAATGCACGGGCTGTTGCAGTACCCTTGGATTCAAGTGCCGGTTTGCCACCGCTGGCATAGGCAGCCACTGCACCCAGCAATTCCGCCAGCACTTTGGGGGCATTGGCATCAAGTTTGAAATAAGCACCGCGTGTCAATTTGGCGATTTCGCGAAAAGCTTTTTCAGCTGTCGCATCGCTGCCTTCCTGGAACATGAAAAGCGGCACACCCAACAATCCAATTTCGCCTGCTTTCTGGCACAGGCCGTCAATGCCCTCTTCGCAGGCATCGCCAACAAAGATGACGGCATTGATTTTGCCATGTTGCGCTTCTGATTTGATATGGCTGAGCACCTTGCCAATTTGCGTATTGCCGCCCCGGCAATCCACCTTGGTCATGAGCTTGGCCAATGCATCCGGATTGGCCACCCAACCCGAGGCACGGCATTCACTGAAGCCGCGGAAGTAAACCAGTTGCACGGCAAGGCCACCAGCTTTCTTGGCCTCCATGAACATCTGGCCCTGAAGCGACAGGGCGCTGTCCCAGGTCGGCTGCCGGCTCATGGTGGCATCCATGGCAAAAACCAGACGTCCTTGCCCTGTGGTGGGTGGCATGGCTTTGACTTTGGCCAGAAAGGCATTCACGTCTTCAGCAGCCGAAGTTGCAGGTGTGGCAGCGTTGGTCTTGGTCAGCATTTGAATTGGCCCCCGCCCGCGATCAATTCCGGACGCGCCATAGATGGTGGTGATTGTCTGGAATTAAAGGGGTTAGTTGCAGGTTTCTTTTGCCAGCATTTCAATCTTGCTCAATTTGCCCTTGAGTGAATAGGTACCGTAATCCAACAGCAAATCCGTTGAAACACCATTTTCCAACATGTTGAAGGTGGCTTGATAGAGCGGTGCATCATCGCCCCGGCCACTGGCGCTGTAATAGCTGACAGACACGCGCCAATAAGCCATCTGGTTCAATTTGTCGGTATCCAGTGCGGCAACTTGTGCTTCGTTGACCAAACCGCCACTTTCCTTGCGTGCGCCAATGAAGGCAATGGCCCGCATCGGCTTGTCACCATCAGAACCTTCAAACACCAGGGATTCGAAACGATTCTCTCCAGCCAATGCAGCTGCTGACAACAACCGCTGGTATTCCGTTGGGAAAACCGCTTTTGCGTCGGTGGTTATGGGCGTGGTTTCGGTAGCAATGATTTCGCCAGCACCCGCATCACCAGCCTTGGGTTTTTTGACTTTGATACGGCTTTGGGTTTGCAGTTTTGAATTGACGAAATTCTTCTGTTGCAAATCCAGTTCCAGGCCATCGCCGCTTTCAAAGGAAGTTTGCTGGTTGTCGGTTACCTGGGGGGCCGATCCTTCGCCTTGGGTGTAACGGTTGGCGACCCGGTAGCTGACGGCATAGCCATTGCAAGAAGAGCCTGAAATTTCATAGGCGAGTTTGCCTGATATTGACGAGATGCCGGCATTGCCGTCCAGGCGACCCGCTTCAAGATCATAGAAAGCCCGGTGGGGAGCCAGATTGACGGTTTGTCCTGCGGCTTGCGCAGTCAAGGGCCAATAACCGATTGCAAAAACGGTCAGGGCAAGTGCAGAAATGGTTCTGGTCAGCAACGGGCGATTCATGTTCAATTGGCCTCTTGACTTCATACGGTTGAAACACAGGACAGCATAGACATGAACAATGGCGAGAAAAGGCCTAATATTCTGGTAACACGCAAGTTGCCGCCAAAAGCCGAGGCCGCCTTTGCAGCAGCTTTTGATTGCCAGTTCAATCTGGATGATGCGCCCCTGTCGGCTGATGCAATAGTTGCAGCAGCCGCCAATTTTGATGGCATTGCACTGACATCCATGGACAAGTTTCCGGCAAGCCTGATCAATCGTTTGCCAGACCGGATCAAGATACTTGCAACCGTTTCAGTGGGTCATGAACATATCGATCTTGAAGCGGCCAAATCCAAGGGCCTGATTGTTACCAATACCCCTGGTGTTTTGACTGATGCGACTGCTGATATTGCGATGTTGCTGATCATGGGAGCAGCGCGTGGGGCTTCCTGGGGCGACCGCATGGTGCGCGAAGACCGCTGGCCGGGTTTTTCAATCGTGGCACCTCTCGGCCATGATGTAACAGAAATGCGGCTTGGCATATTGGGCATGGGCCGGATTGGTGTTGCGGTTGCCAAACGCGCCAAGGCCTTTGGCATGGAGGTGCATTATCACAACCGGCGACCAACCGAAGATGCCGATGCGCTGGGAGCTACCTATCACGCCAGCTTCGAGGCGATGCTGCCCCATTGTGATTTCCTGTCAATCAATTGCCCGATGACTGCGGAAACCAAAGGCATCATCAACGCACGTACCCTCGCACTCTTGCCGAAGGGTGCCATTGTGGTGAACACGGCACGCGGTGGCGTGGTGGTGGATGCGGACCTGATTGCGGCATTGCAAAGCGGACACATAGCGGCGGCGGGCCTCGATGTTTTCAACAATGAACCCAACATCGATCCGCGCTACCGGCAGCTCGACAATGTTTTCCTGTTGCCGCATCTCGGCAGTGCAACGCCGCGCACCCGCACCAACATGGGATTGCGGGCCTTGAGCAATCTGAAGGATTATTTCAGCAGCGGCAAACCGGCCGACAGGCTGGTTTGAACCATGCGTTTTACACCGCAACTGCGCGACCTGAAATGGCTGGTGGACCGACCGATCGCCCATCGCGGCCTTCACAACAAGGCCGGGGGTATTTGGGAAAACACCGAGTCGGCTTTTGAGGGTGCCATCAAGGGCCACTACGCCATTGAATGTGATTTGCAGATCAGCGCCGATGGCGAGGCGATGGTGTTTCATGACGAAACGTTGCAGCGACTCACGGGCGAAAGTGGACTGGTTCGGGAACGCACGGCAAAACAGTTGCAGAAACTCGCCATCGGCGACGCGAAAGACCGGATGCAAAGGCTTGGCGAGTTGCTTGAACAGGTCGATGGGAAAGTCACACTGGTCATTGAGTTGAAGTCCCAATGGGATGGCAATATCGACTTGGCGCAGAAAACTTTGCAGGTGCTTGAAAGCTATCAAGGACCCTATGCCCTGATGTCTTTTGATCCTGATCTGATGGCCGCAGTCGCAGCGATTTCACCCCACGCGGTGCGCGGCATTACAGCGGATCGCACGGTTGATGCCTGTTACAGCGGTTTGCCTTTGGCACGCCGCATTGCCATGCGGAACTTTGAACATCTCGCGACAACCCGTCCGCATTTTGTTTCATA
>JANONM010000620.1:0-2287 GCA_031420855.1 Hyphomicrobiales bacterium | reverse complement strand
TGGGCGATTGAACAGTTGGCTGGCGTGTTGAAAAAGCCGATTCCCATTGTGATGATCACCAAGGGCATGAAGCCGGAGGCCGATACATTGCGGGCCTTGCCGGATGTGGTGGCCGAAGAACTGCAAGTCCGGCTTGGATTTGATGTTCCGGTGGCGGCCATTGGCGGGCCTTGCATTGCCGGGGAACTGGCGGCGAGGAGACCGACGGGCACGGTCATTGTGTCGCGTGATCTTAAAATGGCGGAAAATTTTGCCAAAATTTTCGCGGGTGATTATTATCATCCCCGCGCCAGTGATGACATGATGGGGGTGGAAGTCTGTGCAGCCTTCAAGAATTTTTTTGCCATCACCGTGGGCTGGGCCCATGGGCGGCAGGAGGTTTTGGCGGAGACGGAGAACAAGGCGCGCAACAACAATGCAGCAGCGATTTTATTTGACCAGTCGGTGCGCGAGTTGATGGTGTTGACGATGGCGCTGGGTGGACGTGCAACAAGCGTGTGGGGCATGCCGGGGGTCGGCGATCTTTATGTCACCTGCCAGGCCGGACGTAATTCAAGACTGGGCCATGCCTTGGGTCGAGGTCTCTCCTATGCGGAAGCCAAGGCCGGACCAATGAAAGACGAAACCGTTGAAGGGGCCGAACTTGGCATCGCCGTGGCGGGTTCCTTGCGGGCCATGGTGGCGAATGGAAAAATTTCGGCGACCCGGATTCCCTTGACCCTCAGCCTTATGGCGACACTGACCGAGGGTGTCGCCTTCACGCCGGATTGGTCGGCGTTTCACTTGGGTTAGAACATTGAGCAATTTTAAAAGATCTTATCCCTCTATTACGTCATTCCAGCCAAGCGTAGCCCTTGCGGAGCGCGAGCTGGAACCCCGCTTTCTTTCAACAAGTTATGCCTGTTGTCGGCAAAGCTGGGTTCCAAATCGCCCGCGAAGAGCGGGCGTTTGGAATGACGGGTTTTCGAATTTGATTTTACGCGCGATGCACTAGAGCATGACAGAAGCAGTTCTCGGCATTGACATTGGCACATCGGGGGTGCGGGTTGTGGCGCGGTCGATTGATGGTGTGTTGCTCGCCATGGCGGCTGCGCCGTTGCCAAAATCCGATGGTAGCTTGCAAGACCCCGCCTTGTGGTGGGACGCCGTTGCATCGGCATTTTCCCGACTCAATTTGCAAAGCATCCAGATTCTAGCTTTGGCGATTGATGGAACCTCTGGAACCATCCTGCCAATCGATGCTGCTGGAAAACCCTTGGCTCTGGCCTCCATGTACAACGATGTGGCGGACCCTGCGCATGTCACGCGGATCAAACAGGCAGCACCGCCGGAAACCGCTGCCCATGGCGCGACGTCACCTCTGGCACGGGCCATGGCGCGACAATCTGGTGCAGCGCGCATTCTGCATCAAGCCGACTGGTTGCTCGGAAAATTCTGCGGGCGCTTTGATGTGTCGGATGAAAACAATGCCCTCAAGTCTGGCTATGATCCGGTCAAGCGGCAATGGCCAGCATGGCTGGCCGATGTCGGCATGAAGGCTGCACTGTTGCCCGATGTTGTTCCGGCGGGCACACGGGTGGGAAACATTTTGCCGGATGTAGCAAAGGCTTTTGGCTTGCCGCAAGACGTTGCCATTGTGGCAGGTACCACCGATGGCTGTGCGGGATTTCTGGCCAGCGGTGCATCGCAAGCTGGTGATGGCGCAACATCGCTTGGTACTACGCTGACCTTGAAGCTGCTTTCGGCTAACCCGGTTTTTGCTCCTGCCTATGGCATCTACAGCCACCGCATTGGCGATCAGTGGCTGGCGGGCGGGGCTTCGAATTCGGGTGGTGTGGTGCTGGCGCAGGCATTTTCCAAAGTTGAAATTATCCGGCTTTCGGCCTTGATTGATCCTGCGGTCGAAACGGGATTGGATTATTATCCTTTGCCGAAAATGGGTGAACGATTTCCAATCAACGACAGCAATCTTGCACCGCGCATGACACCGCGTCCGCTGCGGGATGAAATATATTTGCAGGGATTGTTGGAAGGCATCGCTGAAATTGAAGCCTTGGGCTATCGGCGTTTGGCGGAGCTTGGGGCCTCGCCCCTGATTTCCATTCGCAGTGCGGGAGGTGGAGCTGCCAATGACACATGGACGGCCATTCGCCTGCGCAAGTTAAAGGTTCCGGTCCTGCCATCGGCCAGTGAACATGCGGCCATGGGTACAGCGCGATTGGCCTGGCGGGGGATTGGTTATGATGCGTAGAATTTCGGGTTTACGTGAGATCGCCTCGCAGTTTGA
>JANONM010000619.1:0-5528 GCA_031420855.1 Hyphomicrobiales bacterium | reverse complement strand
CAATGTTGTCGTCGAGGTGCTGAAAGTCCATGAACATTTCTCCCCTTAGTGAGTCCTCGTTTAGTCTGCTCCAAAGAACCGACAACATACAACGAATTCAGGAGTGAGCCACCGGGAATGCTGGAGGCTCCAATACCTGAGAAGGCGGCGCTCCACCTTCCCAGCAAGGTCATTGAACACGACATACTTGGAATTACGGTGGAATTACGAATTACGGTGCCACTCCGGAATTGCGGTGAGAATTACGGTGCCACTCCACTTAATACTCGAATTATGGTGCCACTCCACTTAATACTCGAAATTGAGAGTCGACGCTACCATGTGCCATTCTGACTTCCTGACCAAAGGGATGCGCCGTAATCGCCACAATCGTGATAAAATCTCTAGCAGGACCATAGTGCCAGAAGATGCGATAGGCACCGGGGGTGTCGTTTTCAGCGTAGACTTCGATTTACGGTGACACTCCACAAAACTATTGATTACGATGCCAGTGTATTTCATTTCTCCCTCAGGATTACAGTGACACTCCATAAAACTATCGGGTCACGGTGCTGATGCCACAGCCCACATTTTGCGCGCCCGAGCCGGGCGGTCAACTGACGTGCCGACGGCAAAACTGCCAGGTGTCAGCGATCCAAGGGCGGCGGCTGTGGCGATCCTGCTGGCAGGACTGGCGAAGGAATAGAACAGTCAGGCTCACCTTCGCCAGCCCGTCGGTTCACGGACGTGGCGGCATCGCCTCAGAAACGGCGAGCTTCGGATCAAGATAATCCCAGACAAGATGGCGCTTGCCATAAATGGCACTGGTTGGCGCAATCGCCGCCGGATTGTCCATGGATCCCGCCATGAGCAAAACCATCCCCGGCATGTTGGAAGAGCGGAACGTCAAGCGCCCGCCACATTCGGGGCAGAATTCACGCGTGGCTGTTCCACCGGACTCCGCCTTCGTGGCGTAGGATTTCGGCTTGCCGGTGAACGTCACTGCGGCTTCCGGAAAGCCTCCCGCCGTGGCATGCCCGGCACCCGTCGATTTCTTGCAGTCGTTGCATTGGCAGTGCGCTGCAAATAGCGGCTCCGCACTGGTTTCGTAGCGTACGGCACCGCAGAGGCAGCCGCCTGTTGTCTTGACCATGATGTAGTCCTCCCATTGATCGTTTACATGTCCAAAGTTTGAGCGATTTCGATTGAGCCGCCGGATTTGAGAATCGGGCAACCCTTGGCCTTCTTGTGGGCATCTTCCAGGCTGGAAGCTTCAATCAGGCTGTAACCGCTGGCCGGATTGGCACCGCCATTGCTGGCCAGCGAGCCATCCGGCATGACAGTGCTGGACTTGCCGACTGGGTTGCCGCCATCAATGACGGCTGAACCCATGGAGCCGTACCAGGCACCCCAGGCATCCATGGTTTTTTTGATGTCGTCGGGGTTGGTCGGGGCTTTTCCACCGTGAAAGACAAACAGGTATTTTGACATTGTTTTTCTCCATTGCTGGTTTGAGACCGGTTGATCCTGCAGTGTCAACTATCGCCAAATGAAACAACCTGCTATGGCAGTTGTTATGGCAATTCTCAGCAACATAATGTGAAGTCTTTACATATGATTGCATCGCAAGGACAATTGGGGGACAGGGTTTTTCGGCAAGCCTTGGCGAGGCTACGCGAACTTGGTGTCATTCCGGCCGCTGCGGCGGAGCTGGCTTCAACCATGCAAAAAACCGGACAGGCTTTACGTGAAGCCGTGTTGAAAGAGGTGCTGGCCTTTTCGACTTCGGCCAATCCCGACACGCTTTCCGGGCTTGAGCAGCATGCAGGCGATCATATCCGGGAACTCGCCCGACTTTTCGGTGGCGGTGAATCCACTGAATTTGAATTCGTCAGAGCCCATGCGCAACGCCGTGCCGAACAGCGGTTCCCGTTGGAAGCCATCCTGCATGCCTACCGCTGCGGCCACCGCGTCTTGTCCCATTGGTTGCGGGATGCTGCACTGGCCGCGCCCCACGCGTCACCTGATCGCGTGATTTCTGCAGTCGCCGATTTCTCGATCGAATACACCAACATCATCAGTTCGATTACGGCAGCGGAATATGTCGCACAAACCCGCATCCTCGCAGAAGCAGAAGGCGACCGTCGTACGGAACTCTTGAATCATCTGCTAATGGGTTATGACGAAGCGGATGGTCGGGTCACCAGCTTGCTGAAGCGCGCCGGATATCTGGAGCAGCATCAATCCTATTGTGTCGCCGTTGTGCAAGCCACTATTGCACAGGAAATGGAGCATCAGGCGCGCGCCCTGCGCATTGTCAATGCCGTGACGGATGCATTTGCCGCCACGCCGGTTCGCGCGCTTGTCGGCATCCGCAACAATCTGGTAACGGCAGTGCTGGCCGACAAGCGCCGTCAGTCTGGCTGGACCGCACCGCAGACCAATCTCTCAGACCGGATTGGTCCAATGCTGCTGGTTCTTGGGCCTGCCGTGCTGGTCGGCGTCAGCAGTGATCATCCGTCGACCTCATTTCTTCCGACGGCTGTGAATGAAGCCTTGATAGCCCTGGATTTCGCCGATGTCACAAAGCGGGTCTCAAAATTCTCCGATTTGCCGGTCAGGGATCTACTGGTGCATCGCGGCAGTGACTTTGTGCAGGCCGTGCCGCCATCTTGGATAGCGGCCTTGGCGGGGGCAAATGAGAAGTCTGGCGGCAGTCTTGTCAAGACCGTGCGCGCCGTTGCCGCCGCCGATTTGAACGTGCAGAAAGCGGCCCGCGCGCTCGGAAAACATCCAAACACCGTCTATATGCGGCTTGAGAAAATCAAGGGCCTCACGGGTCTCGATGGCCAGCACTACCATGATCTCACGGAACTACTGCTTGCAGCGGATTGCTGGAAAATCTGAAACTCGACGATGCCTTTTTCATGGCCTCTGCCTGGGGGTTACGGTGGGTTACGGTGACACTCCACAGTTCTCTGGGGAAATGTTATCCCGTTCCACCCCCTTCCGAAAGCTTCTTGAACTTCACCAGATCAAAAGCCAATGTCGGCGCTGGAACCGGAAGGCGTGTAAATCCGTGGTGGACGTAGAATTTTTCAGCCTGTTCTGAAATGGCATGAACGATGACAAGTCGCGCCGCGATTTCTGTTGAGGCTCGCACCGACCGTTGGATGACATCCTTGAGCAGAGCCTTGGCAATGCCGTGGCCTTGCCATCCTGCATCAACTGCCAAGCGACCCAGAATGACCGCAGGAATGTTTTTGGGCATGTTGCGCCGCATGGCTCCAGTAACATCTTGTACCAAAATTTGCCCCATGCTGAGCGTGTAAAAACCAATGACTTTTGCAGAATGTCGGGAGCAGACCACATAGGTACGGCTGGCACCCATCTCCAGATTGTCGAGAGCCCTTTGCCGCAACCAATCATCAAGCACAGCTTCACCAGATTGAAATGCTGCCAGATCATGCACATCCGTCAACAAGCTGGGTGGAGCCAAGCGCTCAATCAACTTGACTCTCAATCATCTTGCCAAGGTGATTTGGCTTGCAGCAACCGCTTCATCCCGGCGGTTTCCTTTGGCGTGGCCGCGCCATCCATCCAAGCCAAGGTTTTTTGAAATGCCTTCATGTCAGCAAAAATTGTCGTCTGATCCAGCAGCACGTTCTTGGCTTCCTTGAGCGCCGACGCCAGCATGAACTGGGAACGGTTGGCCCCCACAAGTTCAGCGGCTTGATCAATCAGGGCCTTGTCTTCGGCGCGGGCCCGCAGATGAATGTTGATGTCGGCAATGGTAGCGGCGTTTGTCATGGGCGCGGTTTTAAAGTCGCGTGTTGTCGTTGTCAACACAATGCGATGGGCCTTCAGTCTGGCCGCCTTTTACCGCAACCGCCAGGCCATGCCCTGCCGCAGCACGGCGTCTGCATCATCTGTAAACCCGTTGCCTTCGCCGTGCAGGATCAATCCCGGCAGCAGTTGCATGGGGGCTCTCGAGCCGCGCACCCCTTGCACGACCACGCGGGATGCGGCCGTGCCTTCGCGGGCATAGAGGGGGGCGACGCGGATATCGCCGAATTTTTCTTCCATGGCGGTCAGGATCTTGCCCAGATTATCGGCGCGGTGAATCAGCGTCACGGTGCCGCGCAGGCACACCATTTGATACATGATCTTGATCCACAGCTCGAGATCATCCGGCCCAAAGGCATGGGCAGCGGCTTTCAGCAGGCTGGGCGAGGCCGTGACCTTGCCTGCCTCGTAATAGGGTGGATTGGCAAAAGCATGGGCGAAGGAGCCATGTTGCGGCATGGTCGACAAATCTTTGCGTTGGGCCTCTTTCACATCCGCATGGATCACCCGGAGATTGGGGCCAAAGCCGTTGCGCTTGGCATTTTCCTCGCACATCATGGCATAGCGCGCCGTCACTTCAATGCCCGTCACATGGGTCTGCGGACAGCGCGACAACAGGCAGAGCGCGGCAACACCCACGCCAATGCCCGCTTCAAAAACCGTATCGCCCGCTTGCACGGGAATGGCAGCGGCCAGAAACACCGCGTCGATGCCGGCGCGATAGCCTTTTTCCGGCTGCAAAATACTGAGTTTGCCACCGAGGAAGGCATCTTCCGTCAGGGAATGGGGCACGCCTGCACTGCCCATGGGAACGTTGGGGGCAATGGAGGAGGAGGTATCGGTGGCCAGTTGCATCGCCGGAACTCTAAAACATTCTTGGTTAGCGCTTCGTTACCAAACGCTTTTTTGCAGCGTCAAAGCGCCACGGGCACCATGGGTCGCAAATCGATAGTGTGCAACAAGTTAAACTTGGGAGCCAGGGGCAGGAGAGCATGGGCGTCGTCATACCGTTTGAAAACAAGCCTGCACCCAGTCTTGATGCGCTGGTGCGCCTGACGGCCCAGGACATGAGCCTGATCAATGAACTGATCATGGAAAAAGCCCAAAGCCATGTCGAACTCATTCCGCAACTGGCGGGCCATCTGATCAATTCCGGTGGCAAGCGCATTCGTCCGATGTTGACCGTGGCGGCGGCACGGCTCTGCGGATATCAGGGCCTGCATCATGTGAAACTCGCCATGGCTGTCGAGTTCATGCACACCGCAACCCTGCTGCATGATGATGTGGTTGATGAAAGCGACATGCGGCGCGGCAAGCATGCGGCCCGCGTCATCTGGGGCAACCAGGCATCAGTGTTGGTCGGCGATTATCTGTTGGGCCAAGCCTTCAAGATGATGGTGGAAACCGGATCGCTGGATTGCCTGCGCATTCTCTCGGAAGCCGCCTGCACCATTGCTGAGGGTGAGGTGTTGCAGCTTGCCGTTTCGCAAGACACCGGCACCACGGAAGATTCCTATCTCAAGGTCGTGGGCGCAAAAACCGCAGCATTGTTTTCCGCAGCAGCGCATGTCGGCGGCATCATTTCAAATCGCCCGCGCAACCAACTCGAGGCCCTCGAAGCCTATGGCCGCAATCTCGGCATTGCCTTCCAACTGGTGGATGATGCCCTGGACTATGCCGGATCACGGGCCCAAATGGGCAAG
>JANONM010000618.1:0-4104 GCA_031420855.1 Hyphomicrobiales bacterium | reverse complement strand
ATCATCGAACCGACAACCAGCGCCAAAGGCCCGAGCGTGTTGGACACTTCTTTTGTCTTGGCGATGCTGCCAGCGGTAGGGGTGGTGGACATTGGCAATCCTAGCGCGCAGGCGGTCAGACTGACCACCATCCTTCATTCTAGCGTCAAGTGCCGAAGTGCGGCAGCCTCGGAAACTACCCAGATGAAAAACGAAGACTTTTATTGGGACTGAACAAGTCCACAATTGTGAATGATATTCAGCTGCCTTGAGCCAGCCCTCGTAATGGCGAGAGCATCAGCAGAACTTCGAGCGGCCTCATGCCCGGTCTTGGGCGGTCTTGAAGTGCGCCAAGGTGGACGGGCCCCACAGCATGACAATGGTTACGGCCAGGAGTATCAGGATTATTAGCATCACGAGCGGATCGTAGAACGATCCATAGTTCGCAATGAGGCCCCAGGCCAAGTTGGTCGTCGTGTGGAAAAGGGCGGCGATGAACACGCTTTGGCCCGTGTTCACAAACAGCCAGACAATGATGACCCGCAACATGACGATGCTCAGGCTGTGCCAGATGATCCAGTAGGCGCTGCGGCCCATCTCGACAAACGGGATGACGTGCCAAAGCGCCCAGATCACGCCGATGATGAGAGCTGCTTCGAGTGCATTCCAGCGGCTGTTCAGCTTGGCAAAGCCATAGCCCTGCCAGCCGAGTTCCTCGCCAATCGCACCGACGAAGAACAGCAGGGTAAACGCAATCATCTCGGCGATGGAAAAGTATTGCACATCCGGCAGTGCACGCCCCTCGAGGCGAAGTACGCCATAGGCGAGAAGGAACACCATCGGCATGAGCAGGACCGCCGTGAGACCCCATCCCGCACTTTTGATTCTGCGGCAATCCAGAGCGCGAGCGAGCAGCTTCCCTGCGCCCTGCGCGCCACGTTCCCGACAGACAAGGATAAGCGCCGCGATCATCGGAACAAACGTTGCGAGCGCGCTGATGGGAAGAAAGGTCATGATTGGCAGGCGATCGCCTGCTGCGCCGAGGACGTAGAAAGGGATCGACAGGAGAATGACCAGCAGAAAGAAAAATCCTGCCGATGCGAGGGGCGAATCGCGCGTCCGCTTTGTTGGGGATTTGTCAGACATCGGTGTGTTCTTGTGCCGCAAAAACCTTCGAACCATAGGCCTGGATACTCAGAACGATGCCGAATGCGCCGATGGTGGCCAATACCAGGTAAGTGACGACATTATCAGTCGCTTGCGGCGCTTCGGGCATAGCCATGCGCCAAAGGCCGCCAAACAAGGTGACCCAGCCAGTCAGCGTGATGATGACAGGCCAACGCCAAGTCCAGAGATTATGGGCGCGAACGATTGCAAGGCCTGCAACGAAAAGAATTGCACCGTTGAGATAAACCACAGGTGCACTCTGGTTGGTGAAGACGTGCAAGTTTGCGGCTTCAGTGACACCAAGTGCGACCAAGGCTGGGCCGATCAATCCTGCGAGTTGTTTTGAGTCCATCGGATCAGTCATGGCAAATGGTGACATGGTGGCCGCACATTGCATTTCATGACAGAACGACCGGACCGCTAGGTGTCGATTGATGGCGTCGATGTGATGCGCATTGTGGGCGGAAAGACCAGGGAGGTCTGGCTGCTCTCCCCGGACCAATTGGTTATAGATCTAGCCCCCGCGGGAGCCGGTGGTGACTTCGTCTTTGTGCGCAGCGAAGGCTGCAAGGACTTCGGCTTTCTCGGCGTCCGGTACCTTGACGAAGTCAAGTGTCCGTCCGAGTTCCGCTGCGACTTCATCGAATTCCGCAGGTGAAATCCGCAGATCCCGGTGGGCTTCTTCAAGGCCCAGCGGCGTCGAGCCGGGTTTCGTGGCAATGTACTTGTATGGCCCGCCCGAAACTTCACAGACCCACAACGTCCGCATGAACTTCAGGCCGGGCAGCCTTCCGAGGTTCCTGGTGTGCCATTCCCGCAACTGCGGATTTTTGGACTTCTGGCCGACAATGGGATTGTTCACGACAGCGTCGCTGAAGTGATCCACAACTGCAGCAATGGCGAAGACGCCGCCCAGCCGATCATACAAACTTTTATCAGTCATGATCTTCTTCTCCTGCGCACGCACGGGAACCGTACCCGCCATTAAAACTACCGGGACGGCAGCCAACGCCAAACCAGCGGCAAGGCTTCGTCTTGTCATTGAAGTCAAATCAAACTGTGCCATGATCAATTTTCCCATTTTATGGTGGAACTTGTGAATACAACGTGCCTGCGGCAAGAAAGTTCCGCGTGGAGCATCATCCAACAAATTGCCGTTTGGGCGCGATGCATTTAGAAAGCAATCTCGGCCTCCAAGTTCAACAGGCTACACTTCTTCACAGCTTGGTCCGGTTGCCGTTCTCGAAAGCACGCGTGAAGATTCGCTTGAATGGGTTGGCTCTCGGCCAGTTCAACCTCCTGTCGATGTGAATATGCGGGCTAACTCGCGATGATGACCTTAAGCGCCTTGGTCTTCGCTGCGTTCGCAAAAGTTTCGTAAGCCTCAAGGATCTGATCAAACGTGAAGCGATGCGTGATCAACAATTTTGGATCGATCTTGTGGGACTGCATAACTTTCATCAGCATCGGTGTGCTGACAGTATCGACCAGCCGTGTTGTGATGCTGATGTTGCGGTCCCAGAGTTTTTCGAGATGCAAGTCTGCTTTCGCACCATGCACGCCGATATTGGCGATCACGCCGCCGATCGCCACAATCTCCTGACACATTTCAAAGGTGGCCGGAATTCCCACTGCTTCAATGGCCGTGTCAACACCGCAGTTTTTTGTGAGTTTCATGACCGCCGCCACGGCTTTGCCATCTCTACTGTTAATCGTCGCCGTCGCGCCAAAGCTCTTGGCGACGGCAAGCCGGGTGTCATCAAGGTCGATCATGATGATCTCGGCGGGTGAATAGAATTGCGCAGTCAAGAGTGCGGCAAGACCAATGGGGCCAGCACCAACGATGGCAACAACATTGCCGGGTCGAACCTTGCCATTGAGAACGCCACACTCAAATCCGGTCGGCAAAATATCGCTGAGCATCACCAGAGCTTCTTCATCTACACCCTCAGGGATGGGGTAGAGGCTTGTATCGGCGTGGGGAATGCGGACAAATTCAGCCTGCGTGCCGTCAATGCTGTTGCCCAGAATCCAGCCGCCGGACGTGCAATGGGAATACATCTGCTTTCGGCAATACACGCATTTGCCGCACGAACTGATGCAGGAGATCAACACCTTGTCTCCTGCTTTGAATGCAGTCACTGCCGGACCTACGGCAGCAACAACACCAACACCCTCATGGCCCAGAATGCGACCGGGCTTGCACGTTGCAACGTCACCTTTAAGAATGTGAAGGTCAGTGCCACAAATCGTCGTCTTGCTGACTTTGACAATGGCGTCTGTCGGCGCGGTGATGCCGGGCATGGGACGATCTTCCACGGCCTTTTTGCCAGGGCCTAAATAGACGAGAGCTTTCATTGAAGAGTCCTCTTGCAAGAGTAAAAACTGCTTGGCAGCCAAAACCACCTGGGTGGTGATGCTCCGCGCTTGGCCATTCAGTGTGAAAGCAAAATAGGAAGCCGGAGTTGGTTGAGAACCCCTTTCGTAGCACCTCCAAGTATGAAGTCGCGGACGCGGGAATGGCCGAATCCGCCCATTGCCAGCACTTGCGCGCCCTCCGACAGTGCCGCGTCCTGCAACGCCTCGGAAATGGTTCTGCCGCCGAGAGCGATGCTGAGGGGCTTGGCGCTGAAGCCGCGCTTTTCAAGCACCGATGCCATCGACCCTGCAATATCGGACCCACTGAGCGGTTTCTCGTCTTCAACAGTCAACACGGAGATGCGACCACCTTCGGCCAAAAGTGGCAGGGCATCGCCAAGCGCTCGCGCGGCGACCTGACTTGCATCCCAGGCGATGGCGATATGGTCAAGGGTGGCAGGTCGCGCCGAAGGCGGCACCAAAATGGCTGCCCGACCAGATCCAAAGACGACTGCTTCCGTCATGTCCTGCACTGCAATAGTCGCTTCGGACCAGGGAAGCACCGAAAGGTCGAAGTATCGCGCCTCGGCGGCTGCCATG
>JANONM010000617.1:0-2597 GCA_031420855.1 Hyphomicrobiales bacterium | reverse complement strand
ACTGTCTTAAGAATTCAAATTATGTCTATGCGACGACGGCGCGGCCTCGCGACATGACAGTGAACGTGATGACGCCAGAGCAGGCGGGACTCGATATGCGGACGCGGATTGGGCGCGGTGAGAAGGTGGCAATCCTGTTTGGACGCGAGCGTTATGGATTGACCAATGATGAAGTATCACTCGCCGACATGATCATCACAGCACCCGTCAACCCGGCCTATGCCAGTTTGAACATTGCGCAAGCCGTGCTGCTGGTGAGTTACGAATGGTTCAAGCATGAAGCAACTAGCTTGGGGATGGCGACCAGGGAACTCCCGGCCCTGGTTGGTCCCGGTTTGCAAATGACAGACACGCGGCTTGCCACCAAGGAGGAGCTGTTTGGTTTTTATGGCCAGCTTGAGGAAGAACTGGATGCAGCGGGCTTTTTCAAGACCGACAAACTCAAGCCTTCGATGATGCGGAATTTGCGATATGTGTTTGCACGGGCCACATTTTCTGAACAGGAAGTGCGCAGTTTGAGGTGTGTGGTATCATCGCGGGTGAGGAAGCATTTGCGGAAGAAAAGCGATCAATGACTCAACCACGCATTCTGCTTTTCGACTCCGGCATGGGCGGCCTTACGGTGGCGCGGGCGGTGGCCAAGCAGTTGCCGCAAGCGCATTTGGTTTATGCTGCCGACAATGCGGGCTTTCCCTATGGGGCATGGAAAGAACAGGCGCTGGTCAACCGGATTGTCATGCTCATTGGCAGATTGATCGAGATCGTGAAGCCCGATGTGGTGGTCATTGCCTGCAACACGGCTTCGACCATTGCGCTCTCGGAATTGCGGGCGGCCTACCAGGTTCCGTTTGTGGGTACGGTACCTGCCATCAAACCCGCAGCGGCACAAACCAAAACCGGCGTGATTGGCGTGTTGGCAACGCCGGGTACAGTCAGCCGGGAATATACCCATGCGTTGATCCATACCTATGCCTTTCACTGCAAGGTGTTGCTGCACGGTGCGCCGCGCTTGGCGGAAATTGCCGAACAGAAATTACGTGGGCAGCCGGTTAATCTCGATGAGTTGCGCGCTGAAGTTGCGCCAGTTTTTCGCAAGCGCGAGGGAAAGCGTACGGATGTGGTGGTGCTGGGGTGCACGCATTATCCATTGCTCACCGACGACATTGCCAAGGTGGCACCATGGCCAGTGATTTACATTGATCCATCGCCAGCCATTGCCAGGCGCACGGCTGATCTGGTTGAAGAAACCCGACTGCAGGGGGCCGGCGACGATGTGCCGGAACACGGCACAGTGATTTTGACATCGGCGCGGGGCAGTGAATCGGCAACGCTGGCGGCCTATGCGACGATGGGATTTCCCAGGCATCTGGTTTTGGATTTACCGGTTTAGTTTTGGCCCCTTATTGCTGTTGCCGCGATGCCACCTCGCACAAGGCGAAGAATGACGCGGGTAACGCTTTGCCAGCGTGGCTTCGGAAACTGCTGCAAAGCCTGGATTTCCGGCGTTTGACATGCGTTGGCTGATCGACTAGAGACTGCCACGCGCGGAGCCCGAAAGGCTCCGTGTTTGCTTGCCTGTGGTGGTCTTTGGATCATCTGTCGATCGGGAGACCGGTGTCGAGGAAGGTGGGCTCCAATGCAATGGCATCAAGGAGAGCCGTAAATGACGAAGCGCGCAACCGCGAAGTATAAAATTGACCGCCGCATGGGCGAAAACATCTGGGGTCGGCCAAAGTCCCCCGTCAACAAGCGTGAATATGGCCCCGGCCAGCATGGACAGCGCCGCAAGGGCAAGATGTCCAACTTTGGTACGCAGCTGCGCGCCAAGCAAAAGCTGAAGGGCTATTACGGCAATATCTCCGAGCGCCAATTCCAGGCCCTTTACACGGAAGCCGTGCGTTTGACAGGTGACTCCTCGGAAAACCTCATCGGCCTGCTCGAGCGGCGTTTGGCGACGGTGGTTTACCGTTCCAAGTTGGTGAGCACCGTATTCGCAGCCCGCCAGTTTGTCAGCCACGGCCATGTCAAGGTCAATGGTGTGCGTGTGACGATTCCTTCCATCCGCCTCAAGGTGGGTGATGTGGTGGAACTCACCGAAAAGGCCAAGGAAATGGTAGCCGTTCAGGAAGCCCAGGCTTCGGCAGAGCGCGACACGCCAGACTATCTGGAAATCGGAGGCGGCGTGGTCAAGTTGCTGCGCGTGCCTGCGTTGGGTGAAGTGCCATACCCAGTGCAGATGGAACCAAACCTGGTGGTGGAATTCTATTCACGCTAAACGGTTTGAAATCAAATTTGAAAAAGGCGGGACCGGTTCCCGCCTTTTTTGTTTCTGGAGCGGTGGTTGCTTAATTGAAATCACTCAACCCCAACCCGTCATTCCCGCGAAGGCGGGAATCCCGCTTTCTTACAACTGGTTAGCGGGACCCCCGCCTACGCGGGGGTGACGGCATTGGGGATGGTATTTTGATTACAATTGACCGCCCAATACCCTAACTCTGCGGGTTGAACACCGACCACTCCATGGCCTTGGCAAGATGTTCAAGGGCCCAGGTGCCGAGCAGGGAATTGCCATATGGGGTCAATCCTGGCGACCAGAC
>JANONM010000616.1:0-2180 GCA_031420855.1 Hyphomicrobiales bacterium | reverse complement strand
GATGAAGTTTTTGCCCATGGCGGCGGCGGCGAGTTTTTTGCGTAACTTGCAGATGAACACGTCGATGATCTTGAGTTCGGGTTCGTCCATGCCGCCATAAAGATGATTGAGGAACATTTCTTTGGTCAATGTCGTGCCCTTGCGCAGCGAGAGCAGCTCCAGCATCTGGTATTCCTTGCCGGTGAGATGCACGCGCTGGCCGCCGACTTCGACTGTCTTGGTATCGAGATTGACCAGCAGTTCGCCGGTGAGAATGACCGATTGGGCATGGCCCTTGGAGCGGCGAACCACGGCGTGGATGCGGGCCACCAGTTCGTCCTTGTGGAAGGGTTTGGTCATGTAGTCATCGGCACCAAAGCCCAAGCCCCGCACCTTGTCTTCAATGGCGGCGAGGCCGGAGAGGATCAATATCGGTGTGCCGACTTTTGAGACGCGCAGGGACTTCAGGACTTCATAGCCCGACATGTCGGGCAGATTGATATCCAGGAGAATGATGTCATAGTCGTAGAGCTTGCCGAGATCGACACCCTCTTCGCCCAGATCGGTTGTGTAAACGTTGAAGCCTTCGGATTTCAGCATCAACTCAATCGATTGAGCCGTGGCCGTATCATCCTCGATCAACAATACCCGCATCGCGAATCCCCTTTGGTGTTGCCTCGCGCCGATGCGAAGCCCGCTTTTTTCGTCGCCATTCCCCCGCCGTCAAACGGGATGGCTACGTTTCGTTAACTCTGATCCTTAAGATAGACTGAGAAAGGTTAACAAAACCTAAGCTTCTCCGCCGCGATTTTAAGCTTTGGCTTCCTACATATAGTAGGCCCGCCGAAAATCCTTCTATATGTTGCGGCATTTGTCTCTCTGGCTTTTTTTTGCAACCGGTGCAATTCAGGGACACTGATTTACCCGGTCTTAAATCTGTTTGTTCATCATAACGCTGCTGACCGTGGTTGGTCCTTGCTAGTTGATTCGCGGATTCCTGGATAGAGTCGGGAGTGAGTCACAATGTAGCGGGAAGAGGGTGGTTGGCAGTGAGTTTGAGTAAAGTGAGGTTATAATGCGTTCACGCGACAGCCTGTTGAGGCTTCACCGCTTTCGTACCGAGGATGTCAGGCGCCAGGCCGCCGACATTGACCTGATGATCCAGGACCTCATGCGCAAGCACGATGATCTGGAACAGCATATCAAGTTTGAAGAGCAGCGGTCGGGTATATCCGATCCCCATAACGTCAATTATTCCATGGCGGCCAAGTCGTCGCGCACCAGGTTGGAAAACCTGCTGAAGTCGGTGGGTGAATTGCGCGACCAACATGAAAACATGCTGGAGCGTCTCCAAGATGAAGAAGGCGAGCTGCGCAAAGTTGAAATGCTGGTCGAAAAAGAAGGTGGCTCCATCAAGCCAATGCCAATTGTGACGCCGCCGGGCATGCTGATTGGCCAGGCCATCGCACGATAAATTCTATATGATCGGGGAAAACCCGGCGGCCGGGGCAACCCGGCCGTTTATTGTTTCAAGTAATTTTGTAACTGGCCATTTTTGCAAAGCAGGCTCGCGCCACATCAGCAATTTTCTGGAGCTGTGGCGGCAAAACTGGTTCCGGCTTTTTTGACGCCGCAAAGCCTTCGGACGCCCAAGCCGCATTATACCAGTGGGGTGCCCACACGCCATCAAAGGACTTGGGGCCTTTTGGCCAGTGCAACATATTGGTGTCGAAGTCGATCCCGCAAGCGGCGCACAGTTTACGCAGCATCGTTTCAGGATCGGCCAGAATATCATCGCTGTCGATCACCGGCGGTGCGTGGCCGAGTCGTTGGCTAACCCGCTCAAAAATCTCAACCTGTTCGACAATACCGATAGCGGCGAGATCAACATCGGCCCATTTCTGGGTGTAACTGGCCAGCACTTTTGCCGGATCCCGGATCAGGAATGCGTTGGTGAGTTGGTGAATGAAACTGAGGTCCTGCCGCATCGGCATGTGGTGGGTCATGTGTTTTTGATAAAGCAGGGGCATTGATGATGGTGTGGTACATTTTTCCACCAGCCTGTCCCAATCCGTTTCCATTGTAGCGATGATTTCTTCGCGCAGGGGATGGTCATTGCCCTTGGCTTTCAGCGAGTAACCATAGAAGGGTTCATCCCACGCCTCGCAATCGGCACGATTGCCGAAACTGTACATCATGGC
>JANONM010000615.1:0-2354 GCA_031420855.1 Hyphomicrobiales bacterium | reverse complement strand
CTGGGCCGACTGAACCGCCCGCTTCATCGCACGGCGGAAAGCCACACGGCGTTCCAGCTGTTGGGCAATGCTGTCTGCGACCAGAGTGGAGTCGATTTCCGGCTTGCGCACTTCAACAATGTTGAGATGCACTTCTGAGCCTGTCATGTCGGCAACTTTTTTGCGCAGCTTTTCAATATCTGCGCCCTTCTTGCCGATGACAACACCAGGACGGGCCGAATAGATTGTAACGCGGCACTTCTTGTGCGGACGTTCAATCAGGATCTTGGAGACGCCAGCCTGCTTGAGTTCTTTCTTCAAGTATGCGCGGATTGCAATGTCTTCGTGCAGCAGCTTGCCATACTCACGGGCATTGGCGAACCAGCGGGAATCCCATGTGCGGTTGATGCCGAGGCGCAAACCAATGGGGTTGACTTTCTGACCCATTAAGCGGCCTCCTTCTTGTCTTCGCGCACCACAATCGTCAGTTCACTGAAGAACTTGTGGATGTGGCCAACCCGGCCGCGGGCATCCGGGAACCAGCGCTTCATCACCAGGTTCTTGCCAGTCCAGGCTTCTGAAACAATGAGATTGTTGATGTCGAGGTCATGGTTGTTTTCGGCATTGGCAATTGCCGACTCGAGGGTTTTCTTCACGTCCTTGGCAATGCGGCGGCGCGAGAACGAAAGATGTGCCAAAGCCTTGGCCACTTTCATGCCACGGATTTCCGTCGCCACTTCATTCAGCTTGCGGGTGTTGATGCGAATGCTGCGTGTCACAGCTTTTGCTTCATTGGCCGGCAAGGCGCGGGGAGTTTTGGGTTTGCTCATGGCTTATTTCGATGCCTTCTTGTCACCGGCACTGTGCCCTTTGAATGTGCGTGTAGGCGCAAATTCACCGAGCTTGTGACCAACCATTTCCTCGGACACATGGACCGGGATGAACTTGTTACCGTTGTGCACCTGAAACGTCAGGCCAACAAACTGCGGCAAGATGGTGGAGCGGCGGCTCCACGTCTTGATCGCCATGTTGCGTTGGCCGCGCGCGGCTTCGGCTTTCTTCATGATATACCCGTCTACAAACGGGCCTTTCCATACGGAGCGTGTCATTCAGCGCGTCCCTTACTGCGATTTCTTGGCTTTGTGGCGGCTGCGCACGATCAACTTGGTCGTCCGCTTGTTGGTCCGGGTCTTGTAACCCTTGGTCGGCTTGCCCCATGGTGTCGCCCAGTGCTTGCCACCGTTCGTACGACCGCCGTTTGGATGGTCTACAGGGTTGCGTGCAATACCACGCGAGACAGAACGGGCACCCTTCCAGCGGGCACGGCCGGCTTTGCCGACGACTTCGTTCATGTGGTCGGGGTTAGAAACCGCACCGATGGAAGCCATGCAAGTTGCCGGCACCATGCGGGTTTCACCCGACTTCAGCTTGATGATGACATAGCCGCCATCACGCCCCGCCACCATCACATAGGTACCAGCCGAGCGGGCCAGTGAACCACCAGCACCGGGCTTGGTTTCCACATTATGGACAATTGTGCCCACGGGGACAGAACCAATTTGCATGGCATTGCCTGGCTTCACGTCGGCGGCCTTGCTCGAGACAACCGTGTCACCAACAGCCAGACGCTGTGGCGCCAGGATATAAGCCAGTGTGCCGTCCTGATACTTGATCAGGGCGATGAAGGCGGTGCGGTTTGGATCATATTCCAGGCGTTCAACAACGGCTGGCATATCATGCTTGACGCGCTTGAAATCTATCAGGCGATAGGATTGCTTGTGACCACCACCGATGCGGCGTGATGTGATGCGGCCCGTGTTGCCACGACCACCAGACTTGTTGAGACCTTCCGTCAAAGCCTTGACGGGCTTGCCCTTGAACAGGCTGGAACGATCCACCTGTATGAGGTGGCGGCGTCCTGCGCTGGTGGGGTTGAATGTTTTGAGTGCCATGTTCTTGCCCTAACCCTCAGAGACCCGTCGTCACATCGAGGCGTTCGCCTTCGACGAGAGTGACGTAGGCTTTTTTCTTGTCGCTCAGGAGAGCCTTGCGGCCTTTGAACACACGAAGCTTGCCCTTGCGGACCAGTGTGTTTACCGCAGCAACCTTCACGCCAAACAGGCCTTCAATGGCAGCCTTGATTTCAGGCTTCGTGGCATCCCTCGCCACGTTGAAAACGATCTGGTTGTGCGCCGAGACCATCGTGCCCTTTTCCGTAATGGAAGGCGAAATGATCGTGTTGTAATATTTTTCCTTGCTCATTTGACCACTCCTAAAAATCGGGCCTCAAGCGCTTCCAGTGCGGCCTTGGTCAACACCAAATTCTTGCGGCGAAGAATGTCATAAACATTGATGCCTTGAATTGGCAGCACATC
>JANONM010000614.1:0-5540 GCA_031420855.1 Hyphomicrobiales bacterium | reverse complement strand
GTTGAAAAACGGATCTTCGATGACGATAGCGCCACCTCGACATTGCCCTCATTGCCTTCCAGCAGCTTGACGATTTCCTGCACGGTCTTGCGCGGCACAATCACCCCCGGCATGCCATCGGCCCCTGGGGGCAGCGGCACTTGCGACTGGGCCAGTCGGTGACCATCTGTCGCCACGGCCCGCAAGGATTCCGAGGCTGCATTCTGGTGCAGATAAATCCCGTTGAGATAGTAGCGGGTTTCCTCGGTTGAAATGGCAAAGCGGGTTTTTTCGATCAGGAACTTCAGCGACGCCACTGGAAGTTCAAACTGGTTGCCAAATGTGCCGCTGGAGAGATCCGGAAAATCTTCGGCGGGCAAAGCCTGCAAGGCGAATTTGGAACGCCCTGCCGTGATGCTGATCCGTGAACTGTCGGGTCCCTGTTCCAGCGCCAGCTGGGCACCTTCAGGCAATTTGCGCACGATGTCATAGAGCATGTGGGCGGGCACTGTGACTGCCCCTTCACGGGCAGTTTCAGCCACCACCGATTCAACAATTTCAATATCCAGATCGGTTGCCGTCAGTTTCACCATGCCTGCTGTTGCCTGAACCAGCACATTCGACAGGATGGGAATGGTGTTGCGCCGCTCCACGACACTTTGAACATGGTTCAAGGCTTTGAGAAAGGCTGATCGCTCGATAGTGACACGCATGGCTGACTGATGATCCGTCTGTAGGAGATAAATGCTTAGGGGCCGCAAACTCTGGCGGTTTGCGGCCCGTTTTTCAAGCTGCTTTCTTGGGTTTTAAGCTATTGTTGTTCAACCAGACGGATCAGCAAAGCCACATCCTTCGCCAGGTTCTCGTCTGTCTTGATCTGCTCATCGATCTTGCGGACCGCATGCAACACTGTCGAATGGTCACGCCCGCCAAAGCGCCGGCCGATTTCCGGCAATGAGCGGCTGGTCAATTTCTTGGCCAGATACATGCCAATCTGCCGGGGCACCACCACGGTGCGGGCGCGCCTTGGTGACAACAGGTCGGCCTTCGCCACATTGTAATGGCGACCCACCACCTTGAGAATGTCGTCAATCTTGATCCGGCTGGGATCCTGGTTGCCCTGCATGGTCGCATCGCGCAGCACCATGCCCGCAAGATCAAGGGTGATCGGCTGGTTGTTGAACTGTTGGTAGGCAATGACGCGGTTAAGCGCCCCCTCAAGTTCGCGCCCGCCGCCAGCAATCCGGTGCGCAATCAAATCGAGAACGTCCTGCGAAATCATCTGCTGGGGATCGCGGGCCACCATCAGGGCATGGCGGGCCTCGACAATCTTGCGCCGCAATTCTTCATCTGGCGCTTCGATATCAATCACCAGTCCCCCCAGCATACGCGACCGCATCCTGAGATCAATGGCATCAAGCTGGGCCGGCGGCACATCGGCAGCAATCACCACCTGGCGTTTTGCATCCACCAGCGAGTTGAAGGCATGGCAGAATTCCTGCTGCATGGATTTGCCTTGCAGAAACTGGAAGTCATCAATCAGCAACACGTCGACGTTCTGGAACTGGTCCTTGAACGACAAGGTGTCACGCTGGCGCAGCGCCTGGATGAAGCCCACCATAAAGCGTTCTGCCGTCAGCATCAGCACAGTGCGGCGCGGCTGGGTCTTTTTCACTTTGTGGGCAATGGCATTCAACAGGTGGCTTTTGCCAAGGCCTGTCGGTGCGTGGATATAAAGTGGATTGAAGCTCAACACGGCACCTTGGGAGGCCTGGGCCACCCGCTGGGCCGCCGCATGGGCCAACTGGTTTGCCGCACCCACCATGAACGTATCAAAGGTCTGGCCGATGTCGGAACTGCTTGGTTCGGTTGCGCCTGCCGATTGGGCCTGAAGTGAAACTTCAGCTTCATAAGTCGACAGTTTGCGAGCGGTGGCGGCTGGCCCTTCACCAGTGCCAGCAGCTGTGCGCAAACTGGCCGGTTGCAGCCGCACAAAGGCGGGCACTTGTCTGGCCACACTGGAAGTGGCCTGAACCTGGCCCTGGTTCCTGACCTTGATGACAAGACTTAAACCCATCGCCAGTTCGGCCTCGGCAATGGCTCGCAATTTTTGCAGATAGTGGTTTTCAATCCAGCTCTTGAGAAAACGCGTCGGAACCGAAACCAGCAACTGGTCAGCCGACAGCCCTTCGATTTCCATGCGGGCAAACCACGAGTTGAACAGGTCTTCACCCAGTTCGGCGCGCAACCTTGTTTGGATTCTCAACCATTTCTCGCGCATTTCAGCCACTGTCAAAACAGCCTTTTCGGCCCCTGCTGGTCTATTTATATGGATCGCCACTGTTTCTGTGGCCCGTGTATTCGTCATGTCTGTTTATCGCTACCCGCACAACCGCAGTCCATGAGACCGAAATTGCGACAGGCCTGCCCCCTGTTATGCGCCTCCAAACCGGGAACAATCATTCCCTGACCAGAAGCGCTTTGCTGTTCATGACTGGAAAAACCGCTGGGAGCCCACAAAAAAACCCGTGCCGGATGTCAAAGACACCAGCATGGACGCAAACCCCACCTCGCCAAAACAAACGCCTGACGCTTCCCAGTCACATGTATTGCTTATTCAAGGGGTTAACCTCACCCCCCGAGCCGCCGTCCCTGTCACACTTGTAACCCGCCATCCTTTGAATGGACAAAAGGTACCCGGCGACTTGGGTTGAGACTAAGCAAGTGGCGGGCGGAGGTGCAAGGTGTTTCCGGTCAGCCAAGCGGACCAAGGTCCTGAAATCCCGTGCCATCCCAGCATTTGCCTGCACGCCAACAACTTGCCTTAGACTTAAGTTGCTGAAACTCTCAGGTGTTTTGCCGTTGCCTGGGTTTGCATTGCGGCAAAGCCCTGAAAATCCCGGAACTGAAATTAATTTGCCGTGACGGCAGCGTCTCGCCGGCGGATCCGTGTCAACCCCCATTCAACTTGCCAACCAATTGAAAATAAATGATTATTTGATTCAATATGGTCCTTACCCGGACAAAAAAACGCCGCTGAAAAAATTCAGCGGCGTTTTTTTGCTTTGGAGGATTTTGGCAACCCACAAGGCTTTCAAAGCGCTTGCAGAACGTCCCGTTCAATCCAGTTAACTACGTGGCCATGGCCCGGACGCGGGCCGTCAGGCGCGAGACTTTGCGCGACGCCGCGTTTTTGTGCATGACACCTTTTTGCGCACCCCGGGCAAGTTGCGGCGTTGCGGCCTTCAAAGCCGTTTCAGCATCGGCCTTTTTGCCTGAGGCAATGGCTTCTTCGACTTTACGCACGGTGGTGCGCACCAGACTGATGCGGTTCTTGTTGATGGTGGCGCGCCGTGTGGCAACGCGGGTTGCCTTCTTGGCGGATGATGTATTGGCCATGAATGATCCTGTAGGGGTTAAAGCTCGCCCGTTTCAAAAACAAAACGGGTGCCATCAAGCGAAGGGCCCATGGCAGTTGGCGGGCTTATAGGCATGAATGGGGGCTTGCGTCAATTGCGCGATGAATGGCATGTGTCAGCCACTCTTGTTTCAGGTCAAGCACCCTCATATGACGGGTCATCAGGAGTTGTAAAATGATCAGCGAAACCCGGCCCTGGGGGGCCTTTCATGTCCTCGACGAACAGCCAGGCTTCAAGGTCAAGCGCCTTAGTGTGACAGCAGGCGGGCGGCTTTCCCTGCAAAGCCACAAGCACCGCTGGGAACACTGGACCGTGGTCAACGGCACAGCCACCGTCACCGTCGATGCCACGATCCTGACCCTGACGCGGGGACAATCGGTTGATATTCCGCTTGGCGCCAAACACCGCTTGGAAAACCTGCACGACGGCGTGGTCGACATCATCGAGGTGCAGTTCGGTGATTACCTCGGTGAAGATGACATCATCCGTTATGACGACATCTATAACCGAAAGTGATCATGTGATCTTTTCAAACCGCCCGGTCTTGGCCGACTTGAACAGGGCGTCGATGATTTTCATGTTGGTGATGGCATCTTCAATACCCCAGGCCAGTTTCTGCTGTTTGCGAATGGCACGGCCAAAGCCCTCGACCTCCTGGGTATATTGATCAACCACCGGAAGCGACACCCATTCGCCCTCGTTCATGGCCATGCCCTGCACGAAATAGCGGTTGGGTTTGTCGGGCGGTGCGTTGAAAGGGATTTCGATTTCAATCCTGCCCTTGGTGCCCATGATCTGCACGCGCTGGAAGGGCGCCAATTGGGTTGAGACTGTGAAGCTGAGATGACGGCCTTTGCTGAATTCCAGAATGCCACCCGCCAAACGGTCCACCTTGAATTTGGGGTCATGATCAATGGTTGCTGCGACCCTTAAGGGATCACCGTCAAAGATAAAGCGTGAGATGGTGATGGGATAGCAGCCGATATCCAAAATGCCGCCGCCGCCAATATCTGCCATGTTGCGCACATTCTTGGGATCACGGTTGAAATAGCTGAACATCACCTGGATGGCGCGCACCTCGCCAATCTCGCCTTTCTTGATCCGCGCCTTCGCCTCGAGCCACTGGCTGGCATAACGCACCATAAAGGCCTCGGCCACCAGTTTGGTCTTGGGCAATTTCCGCAGCTGCATGGCTTCCCGCGCCGTGATGGCAATGGGCTTTTCACACAGCACATGCTTGCCGGCTTTCACTGCGGCAATCGTCAGCGGCACATGCAGGTGATTGGGCAGGGGATTGTAGACGGCCTCGATTTCAGGGTCCGCCAGCATCTCTTCGTAAGAGCCATAGGCCTTGCGGATACCAAGCTTGTCGGCAGCGGCCCGGGCGGTTTTCAGTTTGCGCGAGGCGATGGCGACGACCTCAATCTCGCTGCTTTTCAGCATGCCGGGAATGACTTTTTCCATGCCGATATTGGCGGTGGAGATGATGCCCCATTTGACTGGTTTCATATGAGTAGTGTCCTTTTCAAAAATTGAATGCGGTGCCAGCCGATAGCTTTGGCAGATTAAGATGCTTGGCGATAGACTGGCCGATGTCGGCGAAACTTTTGCGATGGCCCAGGCTTCCCGGAAGCATGTCAGGTCCAAAAGCCATGATCGGAATTTGCTCGCGCGTATGGTCGGTGCCAGTCCACGTCGGATCATTGCCGTGGTCGGCGGTGAGGACCAGCACGTCGCCTTGTTGCATCTGGGCAAACACAAGGGGCAATGCCGCATCAAACTCTTCAAGCAGCTTGCCGTATCCGATGGGGTCGCGGCGGTGGCCAAAATTGCTATCGAAGTCCACAAAGTTGGTCATCAGCAGCCCGCCATCACGAAGTGTCGGCATCAGGTCGATCACCTTGTCCATCATCGCTGCGTTGCCTGAGACTTTAACCTCTTCACCAGTACCGTCGTGAGCGTAGATGTCACCGATCTTGCCGACGGAGATGACGTGGCATCCTGCCATAATTGCCGTCTTGAGCAAAGTCGGCGCAGGCGGCGCGATGGAGAAATCCTTGCGATTACCCGTGCGGTAAAAATTCTGCGCCGTCTCGCCGAGGAACGGCCTGGCAATCACCCGTCCGAGCTTGCTCTCATAAG
>JANONM010000613.1:0-2597 GCA_031420855.1 Hyphomicrobiales bacterium | reverse complement strand
CAGCGCATAGGTGCCACTTTCCAGCACCAGATAGAGATGGCGTTGTTGCGCATCGACGATCACCGTGCCCGGCTCTTCAATATCATCCCATGGCACAGTCTGCCGGAGGAATTTTTCCGGAATTTTGCTGAAGTCGGTGGGCGGAATATCGAAATCCACCGGCGATTCTGGCGGGGGAAGCAGCGACGGGTCTCTGCCGTCAGCCTCGTCACCATAAAGTGAATCAGCACCCGCAGGCGCAATGACGCGCTGCAAAGCGAAAAGACTCAATCCAGCCAACAACATTCTGCGCCGCATGTCCCACCCACCTCAATGATAAGAGTGGGACGCTATCGGCGGCGCACGGCGGAACAATGATTTTAGTGTGGCAGAACTGTGCTCCAGATAGCAGGAATCAAGCCAAGGTGTATGTTGCCTGACCGACACTATAGGTATTGCCAGAGCCTGACATGGGGCGACATTTCTCTGGACTGCCCTCGGGTAAAAATGGTGCCGGGGCGGTGCTTTCACAAAGCTTTCCGTTTTCGGCCCGCCATTTGCCGGTGGTCGTGCCTTTGCCCGTCACTTCAATCAGCGCACTGCCGTCATCGGCATAAAGTGTCACGCCATTGAACTTGGGACTGGTCCATTTCCAGCTCTTGCCAGAGATGATCTTGCGAATTTGTGCCGCCGAAAGCTGCCCTTTGGGAACCGCTGGCGTCATCGGTTCCATTTCCGGTTCGAGAGATTCTGACCTGGCAGCTGGCACAGCTGCGCTTGAATCAGGCGAATCCCTAAACACGCCCATGCTTGAACAACCCGTCAGCACGATGCCTGCAACAATTAAAGAACCAAATGTTTTTATGCTCATAACTTCAGTCTGCCCCGAAACAAGTTTTCTCGCTAAACCAGCCTTGTGTCAAAATTGGGATGCTTTAACGGTCGTAACAGTTGTTTTAGCTGTGTTTGTCCCCTTGGGGCAACCTTCAGGCAGACAGGCTGTGGAATTCGTGTCCATTTCGATGGCGCTGATTGAATCTGTAATGTCGGAAATCTGTGTCGCAGGTTCAATTAGCGTCACCTGAAACGGTTCCTGACCTTCACCACCGAACCAGGGTGAAAGACTGTCAGAATAAGCGGGAGCAAAATTTCCGATGAAAGCCCAACCCAAAACCAATGTGCGCAACATGTCGTCGCTCCGATAACAAGTCTCAAAAGCGGTCTTGAACCCAAATGGTTAGCCATTAGTTAACGGCGGGGGTTAACGGCGGGGAACGGAATGGATTGACCGCCGCCTGTGGCTCGGCCAAAGCAGCGCCATGAACTATCGTCACGCCTTTCATGCCGGAAACCACGGCGATGTGTTGAAGCACAGCATCTTGTCGCGCGTGCTGACTTATCTTGTCGCCAAGGACAAACCTCTGGCCCTGTTGGATACCCATGCTGGCATTGGCATCTATGATCTAGAAAGTCCCGAAGCCTTCAAAACCGGCGAATGGCGCGATGGCATTGCCAAACTGCTGGATGCCCGGTTGTCGACGGAAGCCGCCACACTGCTGAACCCTTACATGTCAATTGTCAGAACTCTCAATCCTGAGGGCAAGCTGCAACGATATCCCGGTTCACCAGAAATTGCCCGTGCGCTGTTGCGGCCCATGGACCGTATAATCCTCAACGAGTTGCATCCGCAGGACTGCGCAACGCTGACCCAGCGTTATCAACCGGGAAAGCGCATCCGCGTCACGGGTGTTGATGCCAACCAAAGTGCCAAAGCCGAACTTCCCTTCAAGGAAAAACGCGGACTTGTTCTGGTTGATCCGGCCTTTGAAGTGACCGATGAAAGTGAGCGGGTTGTTCGGCTGGTGACAGACAGCCGCCAGCGCATGGCCAATGTTTGCATGCTGATTTGGTATCCGGTGACGACACAAAAATTCGCCGATGATTTTTGCAAAGCTGTGGCTGCCTGTCAGGCACCAGGCATGTTGCGGATGGAACTTCGGGTGCGCGATGCAAAACCGGCAGAAGGTTTGGCCGGCTCAGGCCTGATCGCCATCAATCCCCCATGGTCATTGCCCGATGAAGCAAATGTCATACTGCCAGCACTTGCTCGCATTTTGGGCCAGGGAAAATGGGGGCGCGGCACAGTTGACTGGCTCACGCCCCCGAAATAGTTCAAGCGGCTAGAGCGGCGAGCGGTCAATTGAAGCAAGTATCGCCCCCAATTCCGTCACCCCCGCGTAGGCGGGGGTCCAGCTAACCAGTTGTAAGTAAGCGGGATTCCCGCCTTCGCGGGAATGACGGGCTTGGGGTGAATGATTTCATTTGACCCGCCCGATTCTGTAGTGGGTTAATAACTATTCTGGGGCGCCCTTCGAGGCTCGCAAGGGCGAGCGCCTCAGGGTGAGGTTAAATTGTCAGAACCCTCATGCTGAGCAACCATTAGGAAATCTGATTTTCTTCGGTTTTCCAAGGGGTACCTCTGGCGAGAACGGTGTTGACGTAGATGACGAGTTTTCGGGTGCATGCGATGAGGGCTTGCTTGTGGGTTTTGCCTTTTGCGATGAGGCGTTTGTAGAGATCGATGAGCGCCTGATTGTGCTGGAAGGACGCGGGCAAGG
>JANONM010000612.1:0-2916 GCA_031420855.1 Hyphomicrobiales bacterium | reverse complement strand
CGCCATCACGGTTGCCACGGCACTTCGCGTCGTGCGCAGAAAATATGCGGCCTCGCCCACGGCAAGCGTCAGGACCGGCAAGATCATATGGCGCAAATTGCCAACAGGATCTTCAAAGAAGGGAACCCAGCCCGATGGTGGCAGCAGCAACAGAAACGACGAAAACAATAAGACGAGCATGATCCCGAGCCAGAAATCCGGGATGGAAATGCCAAGGACGACGAAGCCCTCGCTCAGCCGCCGCAGCAAAGGACCGCCCGTCGCACTCCAGACCCCCAATGGCACACCGATGAAGATGGCTAACAGCATCGAGAGGCCTGTCAATTCGAGCGTGACTGGTAATCGTTGCCACAAAAGCTCGCTGAGTGGTGCACCACTGATGATATCAGCGCCCAGATCGCCATGCAGCACGCCCCCAGCCCAGGACAAATATTGCACGACAAGCCCCCTGTCGAGACCGAGTTGACCGCGCAGTTCGGCCACATTGGCATCGGTTGCCCGAAATCCAAGCATCGTGCGCACCGGATCCCCGGGAACCAGTCGGATGATGAGAAATACCACGATACTCATCGCGATCAGGACCGGAACGGTGATCAGAATGCGACGCAGGATAAAGGTGAATGCGCTATTCATGCTGGCCCGTCATCTCTGACGGTGTCGCCCGGGCCCGGTCGGCGAGCTGTCGGATCAGGTTCTCGGACAGGGTGAAGTGAACAGCAGCAATGCCCGCGGCCTCATCGGCGCGACCGTCGTCAATGGCGGCCACCAGGGCCTGATGTTGCAGCATGGCCACCCGCCGCGCATCATCCGAATAGGGCTCTGCCCCCAGGTTGAGGCTGATCCGGGTGCGAAGATCCATCGACGTAGCGACCAGAAACGCATTGTGCGTCGCTTGGGCAATGGCCAAGTGTAGTGCTGAATCGGCGCGACGCGATGCGTCGTGATCGGCGGCGACAAGGTAGTCTGCCAGCGCGGCACGGATCGGAACAAGGTCTTCCGAAGTTCGACGCACGGCGGCAGTGCGAGCAATGAGGGGCTCGATCAACGTCCGGGTGTCGAAGATTTGCTCGAACTCTTCCCAATTGGCGACGATTTGGCGCTGAACGTGGCTTGCCGAGGCAATCCCCCATTCAGATCGAACGAAATAGCCACCGTTACGCCCGCGCCGCACTTCGATGTAGCCGTCCTGCGTCAGTCGCTTCAGGGCCTCACGGATGGAAAACCGCGACACGCTGAGCATCGCCGCGAGTTCGCGTTCGGTCGGGAGTTGTTCGCCAGTGACATAAAGACCAAGTGCAACGGCCGTCACCAACCTGTCAACAACAGCGTCCGATACATGCCGGCTGATGATCGGGCCCTCGATTGCCCTGATCTCGGGGGCCGTCGCGACAACATCGGTCATGCAGGCACCTGTCCATCGTCGAACCGCATCAAGATGAAGCGTGCAAGGGTGCGAGCCGCCGCAGCGATGCTGTCGATTTCTACGGATTCATCTACGCCGTGAAGGTCGTGGCCGGTCGCGCCGAAACAGACGGCGGGAACACCAAATGTATTGAGGTATGTGCGGGCATCGGTAGTGGACGCCAATGCATATTGCTTCGGCTCAACGCCATGTGCGTGTAAATGTGCTGCCGCAAGATCGCGGACAAGCGCTGTGTCGCTGTTCACACAATATCCGCTCGCGCGAAAACCGGTGAGAACGAGAGTGGCCTGCCCCTCTGGCAAGGCCTGTGCCACTACGGCCCGCAAGCGTTGCTCCGCGTCTTGCGGGGTCCATGCGCGGGGAAATGCGACCCGGAAAGAAAAGACCGCACGCGACGGGACAGAAGATGTCCAATCCCCGGCGTCGACCTTGCCCAAGTTCACGGCGAGCCGTGCTGCCCCCTCGCCCAGTGCAGGATCAGTGGACTGCCGTGAGACGTCGGCGACCCAATCCTTCAGCACGACAAAGAGCTGCATCCCCAGATCAATGGCATTCGGGCAATCATGTGCCGCATGCGCATGGCCAGCGCGTGTTGCCAGAATGGCGTCCACCCAGAGCACGCCAACGCCACCTACCAACAGATCGAGGTTTGTCGGCTCGAGGACGACAACCTCACGCGCCGTTACGCCATGATGGAGCCCTGCAAGTAAAGTGCCATTGCCGCCACATTCTTCCTCGATTGCCGCAAAAAACCCGATGCGCCGATGTGCAAAAAGTTCCGGGGCAACGTCCTGCAGTGATCGGAGGGCCAACACGCCCACGGCAAATCCGCACTTCATGTCCGCGGCACCACGTCCGAAAAGACGACCATTCCGCTGCGTTGGTTTGAATGGTGGCGAAAGCCAGTTCGCCTCGGCTGATGCAGGGACGACATCCATGTGCCCATTGAGCAAAAGGTGCAAAGGGCCCTGGCCTTTGCTTGTGGCCAGAACTTGAAACCGACCGTCAGCCATCTGTGTTGGATCGGGCGCAATTCCCGCTGCTGGGTGGTCGACAGGGCCACTCGGGAACGGCAGGCGAGAGACCTCGAGACCTAGTCCACCGACCTCTTTTGCAAAGACCTCAAGAGCGGACTGCTCCTGACCCATGGTGCTGGGACATTGAACCAGCGACTCCAGGAACTTCAGAGCGCCGGCACTGTGACGGGTAACCGCATGATCAAGTGCTTGAAACATGAGCTCTCTTTTGGTTTGATGTTTGAACCTTATACCTTTTGGAGATTGAGTCAACGACGATGGTCTTCACGTGAAATGCCGTCTTAACGCAATGTCAGTCGGACCGAAGGCGAAAAAGGGACTCGTGGAAGCCAACGTAGACCGGGGATCACATAAAATTGGTGCCAGAATCATGGCCCGATTAGGTGCCAGAGATTCCGCTAAGTCATTGATTTATATTATACTATAGAGAGTTCAATCCTCTCTCACAGCACCATT
>JANONM010000611.1:0-5646 GCA_031420855.1 Hyphomicrobiales bacterium | reverse complement strand
GCCTTGGGGGGTGTTGCAATGGCGCGGGACTGGGCTGCACCCTGCACTTTCACATCCGGCACATGGGTGGCATTCGCGGCTGCCGGTTGGCCATGGGCCGATGGCAGTGCGGGAGGTGCGCCGGGAACTATGCTGTTTTCGCTTCTTTTGCCAAACATCTAAGTGGTATCCTTTGCGGCTTAAGCGCTTTTCTTTTTCAGCATGGGCAATTTTGCCAGGAAGCCGCCACTTTTTGCCTTGGGGGCGGTTGCAATTTTTTGTTGCCCGGCAATCTGGGCGGCCAGGTTGCCGATAATTTCCGTAGCCTTGGCTTTGGCTGCCACTTCAAACAACATTTGACCGTTGCCTTGAGCCAATCCGAAGGACTGCGGATCATGGGGAATCACGGCAATCGGCTGCACACCCAGCGCTTTTGCAAAATCGCCCGGGGAAATTTCAGGACGCTTGGGTATGCCTACCTGATTGAGAATGAGGTGGGGAGGCTTGTCGTTGGGCCTGGCAGCCTTCAGCATGTCAATCAGGTTTTTGGCATTGCGCAGGCTGGGCAGCTCAGGCGTTGCGGTGATGAAAATTTCATCGGAGTTCATCAGCGTTTGCTTGATCCACGGCGCCCACATGTTGGGCACATCAACCACCACCATGGGTGCACTGGAGCGAACCACATGCAAAATGGCCTCAACCGCATTGGCTTCAAAAGTGAACTCACGGTCAACGCTGCCCGGTCCATTCAGCAGACTGAGCTTGTCGCCAAGCTTTGACATCAGGCGTTCGACGAGCGTGGAGTCAACGCGATCGGGTTGGCCCAGCGCATCCAAGATGCCGCCTGAGCCATCCTGGTTGAAATTCAGGGAGGCTGTACCAAAGGCCAGGTCAAGGTCAGTGATAATGGTTTCGATGTTGCGATGCTGCGAGGTGGACCAGGCCACATTGTGGGCGATGGTCGATGAACCCACGCCACCCTTGGCGCCGATGAAGGAAACGATTTTGCCCAAAGGTGCGGCTTTCGGATCATGGAACATCGCGGCAATGCTGTCGATGAAGCTGAGCGCCGAAACCGGGGCCACCAGATACTCGCTGATGCCGGCCTTGAGCAGTTCACGATACAGCAGAACATCATTGACATGGCCCAACACAACGACCTTGGTTGAAGCTTGGCAAACTTCAGCCAGTTGGCCAAGTTCAGCCATCACTTGTTCGCGGGTGGCATGGGTTTCGACCACCAGAACATTTGGTGTCGGCTGGGTCTGGTAAACCTGTGCCGCAGCCGCAATGCCGCCCAGTTGCACCGTGACATGGGCACGCGAGACACGGCGGTCTGCCGCTGCCACCTGCATCACCTGCCCGGTCTGCGGATTGTCGCAGTAAATATGCATGTCAATGCGCGGCAGCAACACCTGGCTTTCGGCAGGAGAGGCATGCAGGGTGGGCTCGATGGCAGTGGTCGTCATGGTGTTTTCCTGTCGTGGAAATCAGCACTTGATGTGCTGGCGAAATGAGTAACCTGAATTAGAAGAACGAGAAGAATGACCTGCGATTGCTGCCGGCGGTCTGGCCGTTGTTGATGCGTGCAACAGCCTGAACCCGGCTCGGTGCAGGTGCCAGTGCAATGGGATGCGGCTCAATGATGTCATCAGGATTGGCGATCATCGCGGCCATGTTGGCGCGAACGGCGCAGCCATGGTTGGTGAAGCGTTGATTGTTTGATGTGTCGGCCAGATTGGTTGGCCATTTGCCACAGGGTTTGCGCACGGCTTTTCCATTGAAAGCAGTGAGCGGATATCGCTCATCAACCGTATAGGGCACAAAGCCGTCGTCAAGTGCAAGGTCCTGGGCAACACAACCAGACAGGGCCGACGCTGAAACAACTGCCATCACCAATGTGGCGGGGCGGAACACTTTATCGAAATTGATTCTAGACATGATACTCACTTTTCCCACTCACTCGACGATGAAGCCGACATTGCCGTTATACTTGCCCTTGGGCGATCCATTCTGGTTGCCGTAAACCTTGTTGAGACGACCCATGAAAATGGCCTGGCGATCGGTTGGCGGATTGAAACCGTCATCCGGTGATGCCATGTGCTTTTCGCTGGTGGGACGCACCAGATAGGGTGTCACGAAAATCACCAGTTCGGTTTCGTTTGAAACAAAGTCGCGCGAGCGGAACAGCGAACCGAGAACCGGAAGTTTCCTCAGACCGGGCGTGCCATTGAGGTTTTGCCGGGTGGCTTCACGAATAAGGCCAGCCAACATCATCGATCCACCGCTTGGCAGTTCCAAAACAGTTGAAGCCGAACGCCTGTTGATACTGGGTGTGCCATCCGCCGTTGTTGCACCCAGATCGCTGACATCGGTGCTGATCTTCAGATTGATACGACCTTCTTCAATCACCGTCGGTGTGAAGCTGACACTGACACCAAATTGCTTGAAGGCTGTCGTGCAGGTTGAACCGGAAGCCGACGACGTGGTGCAATTCTGATAGGGAAATTCGCCACCGGCGAGGAAGCTCGCGGATTCACCTGTCAATGCCGTCAGGTTGGGTTCAGCAAGGGTCCGGACCAAACCATCACCTTCCATGGCGCGCAGCAAGCCTTGCAGCTGCATGCCGCCGCTGGTGTAGGTTGACTTGTAGCCACTGTTGGGTGACAACAGACCATTGCTGAAGGGGCTGATGCTGGCCAGATTCACGGCCAGCTTTCCGACATCGAGGATGGCGGAGAAATTGATGCCGAACTGCTTGATGACGTCGCGCTGGATTTCCACCACCTTGACCTTCAACATGACCTGGTCTTCACCCTCAATCTGCATGATGTTGATGAGTGAACTGCCGCTACTGAAAAAACTGCCAGCAGAGATAAACTGCGTGGCAAGATCCACAGCCGTCTTGGCTTCAAGCGCATTGCGGGCAATGCCACCGAGAATGACGTTGTTGTTGGCCGTATCGACGGTGATGCGGTTGCCGCGCAAGGTGCGGTTGATCAGCTTGCGGATGGCTGTGGTGTCGAGTGCGACTTCCAGATCGAGATTAAGAACCTGGCGGCCTTCGGCATCAAGGAAAAATATGTTGGTGGTGCCCGGCTGTTTGGCAAAAAGATAAGCCGTGGTTTTGGTTTTTACCACCGCGTCAACGATTGACGGATTGCCAATAATCACATCGCGGACTTCAGCGGGCAACTTGATGACTGCGGATTTGTTGAGACCGAGACGGTAGAACTTGCCTTGTTCACCCTGATCAACCGCTATCGTATCGAGGTCAGTCGCCATGGCTTTGGAAACCAGGGACATGGGAGTCGAAAATGACAGGGCGGCAGCGGCCAAGAGGCTGGCAGCGAGGGTTGCAGCTTTTTTACGACGGAACATTGGGGTGGCCTTTACAAACTGGAAAACAGGAAATGACATTTGCGCCTCAATTGCTCGTCGCATAGGTTTCGATGCCGAAGCGGACAAACAGCGTATCTTTGCCGGCCTTGACCTTGCCACCACCGCGATATTTCTCCGCCAGTTGGGGACCGATCTCAGCAGCCTTGCCATCGCTTTCAGCCAGTGACCGCAGGGCCAGCGACAGATCGCCTTCGGTTTCGACACGGGCCAATATTTCTGCCTGTTCCAACGTCACCTCAAGCGTTGCCGTCTGGCCTTCCTTCAGCGAGACTTCGTCACCTTCCTGGGCTTGGCGATAAACCTGGTTGATCGCGAGTATCCGCACATTGGTGAGAACCGCTTCGCTTTTCACGATGGAGGTTTTGGAACCGTTGATCTTGCGGGTGAGAATAACCTCAACGCGGTCATTTGGCAGGATGAAACCACCTGCCGAAGTACGGTCCGAGATGGCCACTGAAACAGCGGTCATGCCTTTCGGCAGAACTGCGGCCATGAAACCCGAGGTGCCGGGGAGAACAATTTTTTTCTCGTTGATGGTTTCACCTTCGAAAATCGGCAGGATGGCACGGGCCTCTGTGAAAAGCTGTTCGGCATCCGGCTTCTCTTCCTTGGTGATCATCGCATCTTGTATGTTGTCGTTGGGCCAGGCCTTCCAGAGCACTGCACCTGCGGCAAGTCGTTCACCTGTTGTCAAATCCTTGGCGGCAATCAGCACATCAGTGGTTTGAACCTTGGCGACAACTTCCCTGGCCACTTCGGGTTTCTGTCCGATGACCTTCTTGGCCAGCAGGCCCGCCGTGACAGCCGAACCAATTGCCAGACCAAACATTACAATGCGCATCTTACTCATTTTCGTCCTCACCTCGCGCAGTCAACGCGCACAATCTGGTTCATCTTTCGTATGGAATGGAAAAGTTTTGGTTAATGGCCGAAATATTCAAGGAAACCGCGGGTATCTTCGCGGGGAATCAAGACAGCCATTTGCCGTGCACCCACCAAGTCTGCGGAAATACAATGATGGCACCCACTGCCAAAGCCAAACCATAGGGCAGCTGTGGCATGGTTTGCTTCAATCGCGTGACAAAGCTGCGGGGCGTGCCATCGGCTTTGTCGCTGACATGGAAATCCACCATCATGACAAAGATTGACCAGAAACCGTAGGCCATGGCCATGGCACCGCCCGCCATCGCTGTGACGATCAGGAACGGCATGGTTTGCGAAGTGCCGAACCACAAGCCTGCAGCCGCCATCAGCTTGGCATCACCACCGCCAAAAAACCCGACTGCGAAAATCCCATAGCCGACAAAAAACAGAATGGCCCCCGCCAGCAAATGCCAACCAAATTCAGCAAGCGGCATGCCGGTCAGAAAAGCCATGGGAAAAAACAGGGCTGCCGTCAGCCCGGTCAGCCAATTTGGAATGCGCAGGGAAGCCACATCATTCAGGGCGGCAACAATCATGAGAACAGGCAGCATTGCAAGTGAAAGGGTTTGAAGCATGGGCAGTGGTCCGTCGAAAACGCCAATCGTTCACCGCTCATCGATGAACTCCGGCATGATCTTCACACAGAGGCAGCTAATGGAGTGTTAACCCTGTGAAAGAAGGGACCTCATCCGTCGCTTCGCGCCACCTTCTCCACGAAGGCGTGGAGAAGGGACAATGTTTTTGACCGGTAACTTCACTTCAATAAGTTTTGTAGATTTCAAACAAATTCCCTTCTCCATCGCAGATGGAGAAGGTGCCCCAACGGGGCGGATGAGGTCCCTTTGCTGGCAACTTATAAACCTCAACAATAAAAACCTGCCCAAACCAACCAGGTAACCTAACATTCACCATTGGCGTGGCATGAATGCTTAATCCTAACGGGGTCTGTCCCCAATTTGCGGTGTGTGGTTCATGATCAAGTCTTTGAAGTGTTGCGGGTTGGCAGGTGTGGTTTTGTCGTCGGCATTTTTGCTGTCGATGGGGGGCAATGCCAACGCCGCTGAAGTTCTGGCGGTTGAATCGGATCGTTCCATCATGGTGACCTTGCCGGCATCGCCGGGTGCCATCGTGATCGGCAATCCTTCAATTGCCGACGTTTCCGTCAATGGTGACAAACTTTTCCTGCATGGCCGCGGCTTTGGCCAGACCAACTTGATTGTCATGGACCTCAATGGCAATAAGATCATGGATTATGATCTGGTGGTGCGCAATTCGGCTGAATCGGTTGTTGCGGTATACGCCCCTGGCGGCTTTCTTGGCACGACTGGACCAATTCGCCGC
>JANONM010000610.1:0-4248 GCA_031420855.1 Hyphomicrobiales bacterium | reverse complement strand
CAATCGGGCGTGTTTGCCCGCATCATTTCAGCCGATTTAATGACATTGTTGTTCCTGCGCGGCCTGTTTTCAGGCACGGCGGTATTCTTGTTTTATTGCATCAGCGAGAGACGATTTGCCATTGCTGATTTCAAGGCCGTGGGAAGGCCTGGCATTCTGGTCGCATGTTTTTCGGCCTTGAGCATGATCTCCGGAATCGGTGCACTGCGCTTTGGCAACGTGGCTGATGCCATGGTGATCTATGCCACGGTGCCTTTTACGACGGCTGCCCTGGCCTATCTGGTATTTGGCGAGCGCACCCGGATATCCACGATTGTTGCCAGTCTGGTGGCCTTGCTCGGCGTGATGGTGATGATACTGGGGGCTGACTGGGGCGGCGCACTGCTGGGCAAGGGACTTGCTGTATTCATGATGCTGGGCATGGCGGGATGTTCGCTGGTGATGCGGCGACACCGGGAACTGCCGATGATGCTGGCTCTTGCCCTTTCGGCCTGGCTGGTCAGTGCCGTCACCTTTGCCTTCGCCGACCCGTTCTCGGTATCATCGCAGGACTTCATGCTCATCGGGCTGTTTGGGGTTTTTCAAAATGCGGCAGGCCTCGCACTTTATACATTGGGCACAAGGCGCATTCCTGCTGCGGAAGCAACGCTGGTTGCAGCACTTGAAGTTCCCTTCACACCCCTCTGGGTGTGGCTGCTGCTCAACGAAACACCGCCGACCTATACATTGATCGGCGGTGCGATTGTGTTGGTGGCCCTCTTCACCCACATCTTTGGGGAATTCAAACGATCAGGCTCCGCCACCGAAGCCGAGTTTGCGCCTATCCCTTGACTGACTTTGCATCGTGGCCAAACAGCACTTTGCGCTCTTCATCGGTCAGCGGTTTGTCGTAGGACGGCCCCGCCGCAGCATAGGCCTTCACCACGGCAGGCCGCGCTGCGATAGTCTCAAACCAGCGCTTCACATGGGGAAAATCTTCGAGCTTCTGTTTGTGGTTCTCATAAGGCACAATCCACGGATATGAAGCCATATCGGCGATGGAATAGTCACCTGCCATAAACTCGCGGTCGGCAAGGCGGTGGTCCAGCACGCCATAGAGTCTGGCGGTTTCCCTGGTGTAGCGCTCCATGGCATAGGGAATTTTTTCAGGGGCATAGACATTGAAGTGGCCGTTCTGTCCGGCCATGGGACCAAGGCCGCCCATTTGCCAGAACAGCCACTGCATGGTTTCGGTTTTGGCGCGGATGTCAGTTGATAAAAACCTGCCGGTCTTTTCGGCAAGATATTGCAGGATGGCACCCGATTCAAAAATGCTGATGGGTGCACCACGATCTTTGGGCGCATGGTCGACAATCGCTGGCATGCGGTTGTTGGGGGCTATTTTCAGGAATTCCGGTTTGAACTGGTCGCCCTTGCCAATATCCACCTGGTGAATTTTATAGGGCAATCCCGCTTCTTCCAAAAAAATTGTAATCTTGTGGCCATTGGGCGTCGGCCAGTAATGCAGGTCAATCATCTTGCGTCCTTATCTGAAACTTTACCTGTCACATATCGGACGCATGGCAAACGGTTTCAAGCTCTTTTGAAAGGATAAAGAAACTGTTTACCCAAGGCTAGGATCGTGGTTTTGTCTCCTGCCACGCATTTCACCGCTATGCCAATTTGCAAAGACAAAGGTGCCGCAATCCTGGCAAAGGAAAGCGATGATCCCGTTTGCACTGATCCATCAGGAACAGATCGCAAAACGGTTCACGATCAAATCATTGCCCTGATCGCAGACAAATTCAATCTCCACCAGAAGTAAAAAAACTGTGACGGAATATCCTCCGCTGCAGCCTTCGTTAATACTCCAATCGGAAAACTCAGGCCGTTTTTACAACTGAATCAATGTTGCTGCGCAGACCCGGATCAAGTTGCAAGGCAGATGCAAGATTATTGAGGTATGTAACCTCAGACGCCGTATCTGGCTGAATGGCCACTACGGAAGCCGTATAAATTTCCGCAGCCAGTTCTGGCGATGTCGCGAATGCGGTAAGGTCCGCAATGTTAAGCGGCTTCCGAAACTGATCCATCAGATATGCCTTTTCTTCTGAAGACAGGTTGTCCTCACCAATCCTTGCAAAAATCTTTTCTTGTTCCGCAGCGTCGATGTGACCATCAGCTTTTGAAGCAGCAATCATGGCTGACAAAACCATCAAGCTCATGTCGTTCCGTTGAGCTGCATTTTGCGGCAGGAAAGTTGTTCCCTCGGCGTCGTTGGCCAAAGCTGGCGACGAGGCCGGAGTCTGGCCATTTTTGCTGGCTTGCCAAGCTTGCCAAGCCTGATAGGCAAGTGTTCCCACGGCCGCAATGCCACCCAATTGGACCACGGGGCCGGCAAACTTGCGTGCCGATTTTGAGCCTAGCAAAAGTCCGGCCAAACCTCCCACCGCTGCACCAGTCACATGGTCGGATGAAATCATTCCGCGCGATTTTTGCAAACTTCCTGCATTCTGCTGTCCACCAAGAACTTGTTGCAAAATTTTCTGCGCATCAAACATAGGTTTCCTCCAGGTCGTGAATGTCAGCCGCATAGATAAGCATTCAAATCGCAATACTCAAGTCTTTCAAGTTTCGTTGCCCGCCTGGCAGGTTTTGCCCATTGGTCAATTGACTGCCGGGACTGAAAACCTCAGATGATCAAACGATTGCTGGCTGTCGTGCCCGCAGTCTCAGCGCTGCAAACTTCACTCCGCCGCTTCGACTTCTTCTTCGTCTTCACGCGGTGGTCTGGCTGACATTTCCTTCTTGATTTCCTCAGCCACGAGGAACGAAAGTTCCAAGGCTTGGGCTGCATTCAACCGCGGATCGCAGAAGGTGTGGTAGCGGTCGTTCAGATCGTCATCGCTCAGCGCCCGCAATCCGCCGGTGCATTCGGTCACATCCTTGCCAGTCATTTCCACATGGATGCCGCCGGCGTGGGTGCCTTCGGCGCGGTGCACGGCCATGAAGCGGCGGACTTCGGCCAAAATAGAATCGAAGGGCCGGGTTTTGTAGCCCGTGGTGGACTTGATGGTGTTGCCATGCATGGGGTCACAGGACCAAACGACGACCCTGCCCTCACGCTTCACGGCACGGATCAGATCAGGCAAATGTTTTTCCACCTTGTCGTGGCCGAAGCGGGCAATCAGCGTCAAGCGGCCCGGATCATTGTCCGGGTTCAAAATGTCGATCAGCTTGATCAATTCATCGGGCTTCAACGATGGACCACATTTCAAACCAATCGGGTTTTTGACACCCCGGCAGAATTCCACATGGGCATGGTCAGGCTGGCGCGTGCGGTCGCCGATCCACAACATGTGGCCGGACGTGGCATACCAGTCGCCTGAGGTTGAATCGACGCGGGTCATCGCCTGTTCGTAGCCCAGCAACAAGGCCTCGTGGCTGGTGAAGAAATCGGTCTGGCGCAATTGTGGGGCGCTGTCGGCGGTGATGCCACAGGCTTTCATGAAGCCCAGGGTTTCCGAAATCCGGTCAGCTAGATCCTGGTATTGTTCAAAAGCTGGCGAGTCCTTGAGGAATCCCAATGTCCAGCGATGCACGTTTTCAAGATTGGCATAACCGCCCGTGGCAAAGGCCCGCAGCAGGTTCATGGTTGCCGCCGATTGGCGATAAGCCATGATCTGGCGTTCCAGATCAGGGGCGCGTCCCGCCACCGTAGCCTCGGAGTCATTCACAATGTCGCCGCGATAGATCGGGTATTCCACGCCGTCGATCACTTCGGTGGGCGATGAGCGGGGTTTGGCAAATTGTCCGGCAATGCGACCTATTTTGACCACGGGCAATCCGCCGCCAAAGGTCATCACCACAGCCATCTGCAGGAAAACACGGAAGAAATCGCGAATATTATCAGCGGAATGTTCGGCAAAGCTTTCGGCACAATCACCACCTTGCAGCAGAAAGCCGCGACCATCGGCCACGCGGGCGAGCTTCTTGCGGAGTTTCCGGGCCTCGCCTGCAAAAACCAGGGGTGGAAATCCTGCGAGGCGCTTTTCCGTCAGGGCCAGAAATGCCGCATCGGTATAGGCAGGCATTTGCTGCACAGGAAGGGCACGCCAGGATTCAGGGGACCATAATTTATGCATAGCAGGCTCAAACTCCAAACAGAACCGCCATCTATATCGCAGTGCAACACGATTGGCGAGTCTGAACAGACGACAACTGTCATGTTTTCCGCAAACCCGTATGGCTGCAAAAACCGATTGTTAA